>NZ_JBEOXI010000164.1:0-19032 GCF_040296465.1 Streptomyces sp. NPDC002130 | reverse complement strand
CCTGCAACCCTCCCCCCACCTCGCCGAAGGAACCACCGCATGACCATCAGGGTGCTGCTCGCCGACGACCAGGCCCTGCTGCGGGCCACCTTCCGCATCCTCATCGACTCCTGCCCGGACATGGAGGTGGTCGGCGAGGCCTCCGACGGCGCCGAGGCGGTCGGCCTGACCCGGAAGCTGCGCCCGGACATCGTCCTCATGGACATCCGCATGCCCGGCACCGACGGCCTCACCGCCACCTCCGAGCTGTGTGCCGACCCGGAGCTGTCCGCCACCCGGGTCCTGATCCTCACCACGTTCGAGACCGAGGACTACGTCGCCCAGGCCCTGCGCGCCGGAGCCAGCGGCTTCCTCGGCAAGGACGTCACCGCCGACACGCTGCTGGACGGCCTGCGCACGGTGGCCTCCGGTGAGGCCCTCCTGTCGCCCGTCGCCACCCGCTCCCTCATCACCCGCTTCCTCATGGCCCCGGCTCCCGGCACCCACCTGGCACCATCGGAGCGCCTCGCCGACCTCACCGTCCGCGAACGCGAGGTGATGGCCCTGGCCGCGGAGGGCAGGTCCAACACGGAGATCGCCGAGGACCTCACCCTCAGCCCGCTGACCGTGCGCACACACATCCACCGGGCCATGACCAAGCTGCACGCCCGGGACCGCGCGCAGCTGGTCGTCATCGCGTACCAGACGGGGCTCGTACGGGCGACGCCACCGGCGTGATCCCCGCGCCGGCCGCGTTCACGGCCTGCCATAGGCCGCGACCATGATCTTCTCGGCGGTCCGGTTCATGCCCTGGCCCTTGGCGTCGGTGGAGTTGACGCTGTAGACGAGGGTGCGCGAGCCGCCGCGGGTGGAGGCGATGGCGGCGTTGTACCCCCAGCGTCCGCCCGTCTTGCCCCAGACCTCCCGCCCGCCGAGCACCTTCATGGACAGACCGGCGGAGTAGGCGGCCGGCTCCCCGGTCTCGAAGTCGGTCACCTCGGGCAGCGTGAACATCTCGTCCATCAGCGGCCCGCGCACGATCCGCCCACGGAACAGGGCCTGTGTGAACCGCTCCAGGTCGGCGGTGGTCGAGATGATGTCCCCGGCCGCCCAGCCGTCCGTCGTCCCCCACACGGAGACGTCCCGGAGCCCGGTCGTGCCGTCGTCGAGCCGCATGGTCTGGTAGCCGTGGTTGTGCGGCCCGGTGATGCGCGGGTTCGTTCCGGGGAAGTACGTGTCCCGCAGTCCCAGCGGCCCGAGTACGCGCCGGGCGACCTGATGCTCGTAGGAGTCGTGGGTGACGCGCTCGATGAGCAGGCCGGCGATCGTGTACCCGATGTTGAGGTAGTGCTGTTTCTTGCCCGGCGCGAACTCGGGTTTCTTCGACGTCGCCGAGCGGACCATGTCCTCGGGGGCGTGGACCAGGAAACGGTTCGCGTACCACTCCTCGACGGTGGTGCCGGGGAAGTCCGCCGCCGGGATGCCGTGCGTGTGGTTCAGGAGCTGCCGGACGGTGACGCCCGCGTACGACGCAGGGATCAGTTCCGGGAGGTAGGAGCGGGCGCTGCGGTCCAGGTCCAGGCGGCCCTCTTCGGCGAGTTGCAGGGCGACGGCGGCGGTGAAGACCTTGGTCACGGACCCGGCGCGGAAGCGGGCGGCGGGATCGGCGGGCCGTCCGGTCCGCAGATCGTGCACGCCCGAACTGCCCCGCCACACACCTTCCTTGCCGCCGACCCGCACGAGGGCGGCGGTGGCGTCGGCGGCGGGCAGGCCGGCGATGGCGGTTTCGAGGGCGGTGTCCGGGGACTGCGCGGCCGTCGGCATCGGCACGGCCGGGACGGAGGCGGCGGCCGGGAGCATGGACGGCCCTGCGGCGATGCCCGCGACGAGCGCGACGGCGGTCAGCAGGCTGGTACGGGTCTTCATGGCGAACTCCGGTGAGAGGGGCCGACGTTGTGCGACGCCTTCATCCTCCGGAGCGGAGCCGTCCCGCGGATCGCCCCCGCCGGTGGTCCTGCGGCATCACTTCCTCGCCGACGTGGGGGAGGACCCGGCCCGGGCCGCTCCCTCCGGCGGGGGATCCCCGGCCGCGACGAGGCCGGTCTCGTAGGCACAGATCACGGCCTGGATCCGGTCCCTGAGGCCCAGCTTCGCCAGCACGTTGCCGACATGCGTCTTCACCGTGTGGTCGCTGACCACCAGTTCCGCGGCGATCTCGGCGTTCGAAAGACCCCGGGCGAGCAGCAGCAGCGTCTCGCGCTCCCGGGCGGTCAGGACGTCCAGCCGGGGATCGGGCCGACGGGTCCGGGCGGCGGCGGGCCGGGTGTACTGCTCCACCAGGCGCCGGGCGACCGAGGGGGCGAGCAGCGAGTCGCCCCGGGCGACGACCCGCACGGCGTGCACCAGGTCGTCCCGGCGGACGTCCTTGAGCAGGAAGCCGCTCGCGCCCGCGTGCAGCGCGTCGTACACGTACTCGTCGGAGTCGAAGGTCGTCAGCATCACGGTCCGGCAGTCGCCCAGGGCGCTGATCGCGCGGCAGGCCTCTATCCCGTCCATGCGCGGCATCCTGATGTCGAGCAGCACCACATCGGGATCGTGCCGCCGCGCCGCCTCGACCGCTTCGGCCCCGTCGCCCGCCTCCGCGACGACCTCGATGTCCGGCTGCGCGTCCAGGATCATCGCGAAGCCGCTGCGCACGAGTTCCTGGTCGTCGGCGACGACGACACGGATCGTCATCGCCCCGCCCCCGCCGCGTCGGGCACGGGAAGCCGCACATGCACCTCGAACCCCCGCCCGTCCGCGCCGGGACCCGCCACCGCGCTGCCCCCGTGCGCCGCCGCCCGCTCGCGCATCCCGGCGAGCCCGTGCCCGCCCCGCCGCGACACCGCTCGCGGCCCCCTTCCGTCATCGATCACAAGAACCCTCAACTCCCTGCCTCGGTAAGACATTTGAACATGCACCGTCCGCGCGTCCGCGTGCTTGAGGGTGTTGGTCAGGGCCTCCTGGACCACCCGGAAGGCGGTGGCCCCGACGCCCTCCGGAACGGGCCGGACGTCCCCCACGGCCCGGTACGTCACGTCGAGCCCGCTCCCGCGCACCCGGTCGAGGAGGCCGGGCAGGGCGGCGAGGCCGGGCTGCGGCTCGCGCGGGGCGGCGGAACCGGGCTCGTCGGCGCCGTCCCGCAGCACGCCCAGCATGTTCCGCAACTGGGTCATGGCGTCGCGACCGGTCGCGGAGATGGCGTCGAAGGCCGCCACGGCCCGCTCGGGCGCGGCACGCACCGCCACCGGTCCGGCCTCGGCCTGCACGATCATCAGGCTCACGGCGTGCGAGAGGATGTCGTGCATCTCCCGTGCGATCCGGGCCCGTTCGCGCGCGGCCGCCTGCTCGGCCTCGACGCGGTGGGCCCGCTGCCGGGCGTCGGTCAGCCGCCCGAACACGTAGGCGGCGCCGAACACGAAGAGCGAGAAGGTCAGTTCACGGGCCGACCGGGTGTTGAGCCACACCCCCACCGGCACGGCGACCAGCAGCACGACACCGGCGACGAGCCGTCTGCGCGCCGAGGACAGCGCGGCGATCGTGTAGACGACCACGAGCCCGGTGTACGGCAACGGCTGCCCGGGCCCGTCCAGGGTGAACCTGTACAGGGCGTTCGTGGCCAGCACCGCGAACAGCACGGCGACGGGGGCGCGCCGCCGCCAGACCAGGGGTACGACGGTGAGGGTGCTCAGCCCGTAGGCGCCCCAGGTCGCCGGCGGCAGCCCGGGTGCGCGCGGCACGAGGAACGGCATGGTCATCGCGCCCTGAACCAGGAGCGCGAGGCCGATGTCGACGAGCAGGGGCCGGGCCGCCGCCAGCGCCCGGCCGCGCTCCCACCACTCCCGTATGTCCCCGCGTGTTCCCCCCACGCGACCTCACGGTAACGGGCGGGCCGGACCGAGGGGCCCGGATCACCGCTCCCGCATCACGTTCCCGCGGCCCGGAAGGTGACCTCCCGGCGGACGGCCTCGTCGATCTCTTCCACGGTGAGCAGCGGCGTCGCCCGGGTGCGGACGGTCCCGCTGGCCTTGACGGTGAGGCTGACGGCGGCCATGGAGACGCTGTCGGGGAAGTCGACGATCATCACGACGTCGTCGTCCCCGAAGGCGAAGTACATCGCCTCGACCCGCCCCCCGAGCCCGCTGACGACCTGCTCCACGGCGGCCCGGCGCCCACTGCCCCCTTCTCCGAGCAGGCCCTTGGTGCCTTCGGTGGTGTAGCCGGCCTGGATGAGGAACTTCGGCATGACTGCTTCCCTCGCTCGTCGGGTGTGCGTCATGCGTTCCCGGTGCGTCGGCGATCGCTGTGCGTGGGAGCTCGTATTCACTCGCCCGGCAGCCCTGAGGGGCAGGGGCGCAGCGGCTAGGCTTGATCCCGTGGAGCTCCTGCACCTGCGCTACTTCCTCGCCGTCGCCCAAGAGCTGAACTTCTCCACCGCGGCCCGCAAACTGCACATGGCGGCCTCCCCGTTGAGCCGGCGGATCAAGGACCTCGAGAACGAGGTAGGGCACCGGCTGTTCGACCGGGACACCCATCACGTACGGCTCACCGCGGCCGGCAACGCGCTGCTGCCGATCGCCCGCGGGGTGCTCGAACAGGTCGACTCCATCCGGTGGAGGCTGGACGAAACGGCCCGGCCGCAGCGCACCACCCTGCTGCTCGGCGTGCCCACCGGAGTCCATCCCGACCTGCGGGAACGGATGGACGCCCTGGCCGAGCGGGTCAGCGACCGGTTCGAGATCAAACGCTGGCCCGGCGGCACCGACCGGCTCGTCGACGCCGTGTGCGACGGCAGGCTCGCGCTGACCCTGGCCCGGCTCCCGGCCGGTGGCGACCCGGCGCTGGAGCAGATGCCGGTGATGTCGGAGCGGCTCGGCGCGGTCGTGCCCCGGGACCGGTTCGCGGGGCGCGAGTCCGTCGCCCTCGCGGAACTGGCGGAACTCGCCTACGCGGGCTCCCCGACGGCGGTGACGAACGCCTACTTCCGCGGCCTCGACCAGCAGCTCGCCGAACTCGGCATCAAGAAGCGCATCGAACTGGGCAGTGCCACATTCGAGGGAATCTCTGAAATAGTCTCCAGCGGTCTGGCGTTCTCCATTTCCATGCTGGACTCCAGAAGCCCGGTGCAGAATTACCGTCTCGACAATGTCACCGTCCTTCCCTTTTCCGATTTCCACCCGCGTCTGGAGACCGGGCTGGTCTGGCGCAAGGACCGGGCGTACGGCGGTGACCTGGAGGAAGTCGTGGCGGCGGCCCGCGAGATCTTCGCCGAGCCGCTCCACTCATAATCGCCATACAATCTCCACCAAAAGCGGTATGACCACTGCGGTCATACCGCTTTTCGTTATTCGGTCATGCCATTGGTTTCCATTCGGCGACTCTCCGAGCTAACTTAGTTTCCAGATACACACACATGGCGAGCGAAGGAGTGAAGAAACTGATGACGGACATCACCGACACCGTCGCCGGCCCGCTGCGGGGCGTCCGCGTGATCGACCTCTCGACCGTGGTGATGGGCCCCTACGCCGCCCAGATCCTCGGCGACCTGGGCGCCGACGTGATCAAGATCGAGTCGCCGGCCGACACCGTCCGCGTGGGCCACTACAAGACCACCCCGGGCATGACCCCGCTGAACCTCAACGTCAACCGCAACAAGCGCAGCGTCGCCCTCAACCTCAAGGACGACACCGACCGCGAGCGCGCACTGCGGCTGATCGACACGGCGGACGTGCTGATCACCAACATGCGCCCCGGCGCCCTGCACCGCCTGGGCCTGTCCTACGACGACATCGCCGCCCGCAACCCCGGCCTCGTCTACGCGCACGCCCAGGGCTTCCGCAGCGACTCGGACCGGGCCGGAAACGCCGCGTACGACGAGACCGTGCAGGCCGCCTCCGGCCTCGTCGACATCGCCGACCGGGCCCTCGGCGAGCCCGTCTACCTGCCGACCATCATCGGCGACAAGGTCTCCTCGCTGACCATCGCCTACAGCGTGCTGGCCGCCCTGCTGCACCGGAACAACACCGGCCAGGGCCAGCTCATCGAGATCCCGATGACGGACACCCTCATCGCGTTCAACCTGGTCGAGCACCTCGCGGGACACACCCACGTGCCCGAGACCGGCCCCACCGGCTTCGCGCTGTCGATGCTGAAGGGCCACAAGGCGGTGCGCACCAAGGACGGCCTGGCCTGCGTCATGCCGTACAACCCGCACAACTACCGGGACTTCTTCACCGCCGCCGGACGCCCGGACCTCGCCGAGGACCCGCGCGTGAACGGCGACGCCATCGACAGCGCCGACCACGAGGACCTGGCCGCGCTCCTGGAGACCTGCGCCCCGGCGCTGACCACCGAGGAGTGGGCCGAGGTGTGCGCCAAGCACAGCATCCCGATGGCCCCGGTGCTGGAACTCGACCGCGCCCACGACGACCCCTACGTCCGTGACGGCCACCTCCTCGACAGCGTCGAGCACCCGACCGAGGGCACGGTCCGCACCATCGGCATCCCGCTGCGCTTCTCCGCCACCCCCGGCTCGATCCGCCGTCTCGCACCGGTCGCGGGCCAGGACACCGAGGACGTCTTCGCCGAACTCGACGCCGCCACCCGCTGATTGCCACAGGAGGACAGTCATGAGCACCCCCACACCTCCCGTCGTGCGCACCGAACGCATCGGCTCCACCCTGCTGATCACCCTCGACCGCCCCGAGGCCCGCAACGCCGTGAACGCGGCGACCGCCACCGCGCTGGCCGCCGCACTCGACGAGCTGGAGGCCGACCCCGCCCTGCGGGTCGGCGTCCTGACCGGCGAGGGCGGCACGTTCAGCGCCGGCATGGACCTCAAGGCCGCGCTGCGCGGTGAGTCGCCCGAGGTCGAGGGCCGCGGATTCGGCGGCCTGACCGAGGCCCGGCCGGACAAGCCCCTCATCGCCGCCGTGGAGGGCTTCGCCATGGGCGGCGGCTTCGAACTGGCCCTGGCCTGCGACCTGATCGTCGCCGCCGAGGACGCCCGGTTCGGCCTTCCCGAGGTCAAGCGCGGCCTGATCGCCGCGGGCGGCGGCGTGATCCGGCTGCCCGAGCGCATCCCGCACCACCTCGCGATGGAGTTCCTGCTGACCGGCGATCCCGTCGACGGCCGCCGGGCCGGTGAACTGGGCCTGGCCAACCGGGTCACGGGCAAGGGGCAGGCCGTCGCCGAGGCGCTCCGGCTGGCCGAACGGGTCGCGGAGAACGCCCCGCTCGCCCTCGCGGCCGTCAAGCGCGTCGTGCGCGCCGCCGACGGAGCGTCCGACGAGGAGGCCTTCGCCTTCCAGCGCACGCAGATGAAGACCCTGATGGCCTCGGACGACGTACGCGAGGGCATGACCGCCTTCGCCGAGCGCCGCCCCGCGCAGTGGACCGGGCGGTGAGCCGGACATGAAGGCCGCAGACGTACGACAGCACGTCACCACGCCCCTCACGAGCCCGGCGTACGCGCCGATGGTCCCGCGGTTCACCGACCGCGAGTACCTCAACGTCGTCTACCGCACCGACCCCGACGCGCTGCGGGCCGTCGTCCCCGAGCCCCTGCGGATCGACGAGCCGCTGGTCCGGTTCGAGGTCATGAAGATGGGCGACGTCAGCGGCTACGGCCCCTACACCGAGGCCGGCCAGGCGATCCCCGTCGGCTTCGAGGGCGAGCGGGGCGAATACCTGCACACGATGCACCTGGACAACTTCCCGGCGACCGCCTCCGGCCGCGAGGTCTCCGCCTACCCGAAGGTCATCGGCTCCCCGTCGCTCTTCGTCGACTCCGGCGCGCTCGTCGGCACCCTCGACCACGGCAGCCTGCGGGTCGCCACCGCGACCATGGGCTACAAGCACCACGAGCTCGACCTGGCCGAGGCCGAGGCACAGATCACCGTGCCGACCTTCATGCTCAAGACGATCCCCGGCTACGACGGGCTGCCGCGCGTGCAGGAACTCGTCCGCACCCGCATCACCGACGTCACCGTCAAGGGCGCCTGGACCGGCCCCGCCCGGCTCCAGCTGTTCCAGCACGTGCTCGCCCCGCTGGCCGACCTGCCGGTGCTGGAGGTCGTCTCCGCCAGCCACATCCTCACCGACCTGACGCTGGCAGGCGTCGAGCCGGTCCACGACTACCTGAAGGGAGCCGCTTCATGACCCGCGCCTTCCGCACCGCCGCGGTGATCGGCGCCGGGACCATCGGACTGTCCTGGGCGACACTGTTCGCCGCGCACGGCCTGACCGTCCGGGTGACCGACCCGCGCCCCGACCTCGCCGAGGCCGTGGACGACGCCCTGGCCACCTACGCCCCGCATCTGGCCGCCCGCGGCCTGGACGTCACCGGCCTCGCCGACCGGGTGCACCTCGCCGCCGACGTCACCGAGGCCGTCCGGGACGCCGACGTCGTCCAGGAGAACGGCCCCGAGCGGGCCGGGTTCAAGAAGGACCTGTTCGCCGGCCTCGCCCGTGAGGCACCCGCACACGCCCTGCTGCTCAGCTCCTCCTCGGCGATCCCGTCGACCGCGTTCACCGGGGAGCTGTCCGACGAGGACGCCGCCCGGGTCCTGATCGGCCACCCCTTCAACCCGCCGCACCTGGTCCCGCTCGTCGAGGTCGTCCCCGGCGAACGCACCGGCGAGGACGCCGTGCTGGACGCGGTGGACTTCTACACCTCGGTCGGCCGCACCCCGGTCGTCGAGCGCAAGGAGATCCCCGGCTTCGTCGGCAACCGCCTGCAGAACGCCCTCAGCCGGGAGGCCGCGTACCTCGTCCAGGAGGGTGTGGTGACCCCCGAGGACCTCGACCAGGTCGTGATCAACTCACTGGGCCTGCGCTGGGCCACGGTCGGACCGTTCCTCGGCGCGCACCTGGGCGGCGGACCCGGCGGCTACCGGCACCTGGTCGAGCACATCGGCAAGTCGATGCGGCAGACGGGCGCGGGCCTCGGCACCGCGCCGCAGAACGAGGAACAGAACAAGGGACAAGAGGAAGCACAGGAACGGCTCATCGAAGCCGTGGAAAAGGCCTACGGCTCCTCCACGTACTCGGAACTCACCGAGACGCGCGACCGCAGGCAACTCGCTGTCCTGGCCGCCCTGGACAGCGCGGACAAGGAGGAGAACTGAGATGACCACCACCATGGAACCGCTCGAGGACCAGCTGACCGCCGACTTCTACACCTACGAGGCGCTGCTGCCGGACGACGAGCGCAAGCTCCTCCTCAAGGCCCGCGCCCTCATGCGTGACGAGGTCAAGCCGCTGGTGAACGAGAACTGGGCCAAGGACCGGTTCCCGAAGGAGCTCATCACCCTCTTCCGCGAGAGCGGCCTCGCCGGCCTGCCCTACGAGGGTTACGGCGAGCACCGGCCCGCCGTCAGCAACCTGCTCAGCGGCACGATGGCCATGGAGATGGCCCGCACCGACGCCTCGGTGTCCACCTTCTTCGGCGTCCACAACGGCCTGGCGATGTACTCCATCATGTCCGGCGGAGACCAGGAGCAGCGCGACCGCTGGCTCCCGGAGATGGCCGCCATGGACAAGATCGGCGCGTTCGCCATGACCGAGCCGCTCGGCGGCTCCGACGTCGCGGGCGGCATGCGCACCACCGCCAAGCGCGAGGGCGACACCTGGGTCCTGAACGGCGCCAAGAAGTGGATCGGCAACGCCACCTTCGCCGACTACGTCGTGGTGTGGGCGCGGGACGTCGACGACAACCACGTCAAGGGCTTCGTCGTCGAGAAGGGCACGCCCGGCTTCGACCCGGTGAAGATCGAGGGCAAGATCGCCTTCCGGATCGTCGAGAACGCCGAGATCACCCTGACCGACGTCCGCGTCCCGGAGGCCAACCGCCTGCAGAACATCAATTCCTTCCGGGACGTCGCCGAGATCCTGCGCGCGACCCGCGCGGGAGTGGCCTGGCAGGCGCTCGGTGTCATGATCGGCGCCTACGAACTGGCCCTGGACTACGCCCGGGAGCGCCGCCAGTTCGGCCGCCCGATCGGCGGCTTCCAGCTGGTGCAGGACCTGCTGGTCAAGAGCCTCGGCAACGTCACCGCCTCCTGGGGCATGATGGTGCAGCTCGCCCGGCTGCAGGACGCGGGCATCTTCCGCGACGAACACTCCTCCCTGGCCAAGGCGTTCGTCACCTCCCGGATGCGGGAGGTCGTGGCCTGGAGCCGTGAGATCTTCGGCGGCAACGGCATCCTGCTGGACCACGACATCGCCCGCTTCTTCGCCGACGCCGAGGCGATCTACTCCTTCGAGGGCACCCGCGAGATGAACACCCTGATCGTCGGCAAGTCGATCACGGGCCGGAGCGCCTTCGTCTGAGCACCACCAGACGAACCAACCCCGGGTTTTGACCCGGGGTTTCGTCATGCCCGGCCGGCTTCGGTGCGCTGGGCGGGCGGCGGGCCCGCCAACGCGTCGAGTTCGGCGGTGAAGAGCAGGGCCGGATCGAAGCCCATCCCCGTGAAGTGGCCCGCCAGTTCCAGGGACAGGACGCCGTGCAGGCGGGTCCAGAAGGCCAGGGCCCGGTGCAGGGCACCGAGGTCTTCGCCGCCCTCCAGCGCGGAGAGGTCACCGCCCGGGTCGCCGCGCAGCTGCCGCTCACCCGGGTCGCCGAGGCCCTGCGGCTGGCCGAGTCCGGCACGGTCGCCGGGAAGGTCGTCCTCGTCCCGTAGCGGGCCCGCCCCTCCAGCAGCCGACCGACCCACCCACCGGAAGGACCACCATGCCCGGCGACGGCACGCCGACCGCATGCGACCCTCGGCCCCTGCCCCGTCCCCGTATGCGCGCGGCAGCGGTGGCACTCGCCCTCGCCGGTGTCCTCGCCGCCACGGCCCCCACCGCCCAGGCAGCCGCCCACGGCGGGGCCGGCGAGACCCGCTGCGGCGGACGCGGCGTCGACTCGCCCTCATCCGCTACGAGTCCGACATCCTGATCAAGGCACCGCTGCGCACGGTCTGGAAGCTGCAGACGGACGTCGAGCGCCGGCCCTCCTGGCAGCCGCCGGTCACCTCGGTCCAACGCCTCATCGACGAGGGCGTCCACCTGTGGACCTTCCGGAAGGTCCGGGGCGGGGTGCGCGTGCACACCGAGGAGACCTGGACCGGCGACCAGGTCGAAGCGGACGTCCCGACCGCGACCGAGGCCCTCGGACAGGGACTCGAAGCGTGGCTGCGCGACCTGAAGGCCACCGCCGAAGCGCGCTCCGGCGGCCGGCCTCACTGAGAGACGAGCTTCTCGAAGAAGAACTCGTGCTTGAGAAACGACGTGGCGTGCTCCGCCCCCGGATACGGCGGCACGAGCGGGGCCGCCTGAAAGAGCCGCCAGCCGTCCTCCAGGGCGCCGACCCCCGTCTCGTACGGGGGTTCGTCGCTGTCGCCGGTCGTCGGGCGGGTCGAGCCGGTGCCGTCGTAGCGGGCCCAGCCGACGACCCGGGAGTCGAGGGCGGAGTTGTCGAGGTAGAGGACGAGGACCTGCTGCCGGGTGATGCTCATGCGGTGCTCCTCTGCGCGGCGGGTGCGGGGGGCGCGGGGGGCGCGGTGGACGCGCCGGGCCGGTTGGCGATGCGGGTGGCCCAGTGCTCGATGTCGAAGCCGGGGTCGGCGGTCATGGAGCGCCACAGCAGGACCCGGTTGTGGATCTCCAGCCGGCCGGTGGCCTGCTCGTACCAGGGGAAGAAACGCCCCAACTCCTCGCGCACGGCCGGGGAGCCGAGGTCCCGCGTGTCCCACAGCCGCACCTGCGGCACCGTCGGGTTGAAGCGGATCTTGTACATGTGGCGGACGGTGTCGCTGTCGTTGCGCCGCCCGCCGTGCCAGATGCCGTGGTGCAGCAGGAGCACGGTCCCGGCCGGGCAGGTCAGCCGGGTCTGGCCGCGCAGGTTCTGGTAGCGCCCGGTGTCGGACTCGTTGATGCGGCGCAGATGACTGCCCGGGACGACGAGCGTGCCGCCCATGTCGGCGGTCACCTCCTGCGGGTAGTACATGAGTTGCACGTCGAACGCGTCGGGCCGCACATCGATGAGGGCGTCGGCGTGCAACGCCTGCGCACTGCCCTCCAGGGGCATGCGGGTGTGGACGAAGTGGTGGTCGATGTCCGGATCGGGCCCCACCAGGCTCTCCAACGCGCCCGCCACGACCGGGAGTCGGAGGAGCCTGCGGGTGAAGGAACTCTCGGGGAAGGCCGTCGGCACCGGAGTGCCGTACGGCACGGCGGGCAGCGTTCCGGCGGCGAAGAGCCCGAGCGCCTCCTCGTTCATCTCCCGGGGCACGACGCCGTCCAGGCGCAGGAAACCGTGGGCCGTGAACCGCGCCACCTCGACGGAGCTCAGCAGCTGTTTGGTGGTTGACATGACGCAACCGTAGAAGCGTGAGGGCATGCCGTCGTGGGGCGTAATCGACAACCACTGGTAATTTTTCACCATGCCGACTCTCGTGGAACTGCCCCTCGATCTGCCGCCGGACCTGGTGCACGCGGGCGTGGGCGTGCACGGCTCGGCCGGCCCGCACGAGGTCTTCCGCCTTCCGCACCTGTGGCAGCTCCACCTCTACGGCTACTCCGGCACCCTGGAGTTCGACGGCGCCCGGCACCCGATCCGCCCCGGCCACCTCAGCCTCGTACCACCCGGCACGGAGGTGCACTTCCACTACGACGCCCCGCGCTGCGAGCACCTGTACGCCCACTTCCGGCTGCCGGGCGACGGGGAGCGCCGTCGCCTGCCGGCGATGCAGGACGCCGGCGCGGAGGCGGCGGTGCTGAGCGCCCTGCTGCGCCAGATGATCGCGGCGAGTGCCCAGTCCCCGGCCCGGGCCTCCGCGGAACTGTGGACGGTGCTGTGGCGCACGACCGGCCTGGCCGAGGCGGCCGCATCGCCCTCCGCGGCCCGGCACCCGGCGCTGCGGGCGGCCATGGCCCATATCGAGGAGCACCTGGCCGACCCGCTGACCGTGCCCGGGATCGCCCGGGCCGCGGGGGTGTCGCACACGCACCTGACGCGGCTGTTCCGCGAGGACACCGGGCACACGGTCGTCGGTTACGTCCGGCGCCGCCGCATGGAGCGCGCCCGCCACCTGCTCATCGCGTCGACGCTGGCGATCCCGGCCGTCGCGGCCACGGTCGGCATCCCCGACCTCCAGGCCTTCAACAAGACCTGCCGCAAGGAACTCGGCGCGTCACCGCGGGCCGTGCGGCGGGCGGCGGGGGCGTGAGGGGCGGCCGTTGATGGCCGTCCTCGGCCTGACCCTCCTCGTCGCCGGGCTCGCCCAGCAGCTGCACGTCTCCGCCGCCGTCGGCGCGTTCCTGGTCGGCATTGCCCTGTCCGGCGAGGTCGCCGAGGGCGCCACGCAGCCTCCTCACGCCGCTGCGGGACCTGACGCCCAAGACGACCGCGGCCGCCCGCCCTTGAGCCGGGAGCGGTTGTCCGGATCGGCTGTTCTCCGGAGGAGGCCTTTCCGGCACTCTGACGAGCACCCCGGGAGCCGGCAGCGGCAGCCGGGGGAGAATTCCGTCCAAGAGGACCGGAAGGAAGCGCCAGCATGATCGAGTGGAAGCCCCTGGGCACCGGAGCCCGACCCGTACCCCAGCCCGTGGCCACACCGCTGGTCTGGGCCGGGGCCGGGGGCGGCGCACTGGCGCTGGTGGCGCTTCTCAACACCGCGGTGGGGCCGGACCGGCCCGAACTGGCCCTGCCCGCACTGTCCGTGCTGGCCGCCCTGCTGGGCCTGTGCGCACGCTTCACGGCCGCTCCCGGCACGGCCGTGCTGTGCTGGCTGTTCCTCAACGGCTTCGCCATACCGCCCGCGGGTGTCCTCACCTGGGCCGGCCACCGTGACACCACCTGGCTGGCCTGCCTGCTCACCGCCGCCCTCGCCGGCACGGGCCTGGCCCGTCTCGCGCACGCCCGCGCCGCCTACCGCCGCCTGGTTCCGGGACACGCCCGCTCCGACCCCGCGGCGGGCGACGGACCGTACGATTCCTGACGCCGGGCCGGCGACCGAAGGGGGTCTGGACGTGGCGCGGTACTCGTCAACGGCGGGGGAGCAGCCGGTACGCGGCGGCGCCGGCCCTGCGCGAGCCCGCCGGCCCCGGCGCCCCGCCCCGGCGACGAGCACCGCCTGACCTTCCCCGCTCTCCTATACGTCACCGTTTCAGGCAGTGATGAGAAGGCCGCAAGAGGATTGCCGCACGGTGAGTCACCGGTCAGAATGGTGACGTGAGTCTCGACCATGTCTTCGTCTGCGGGAACCCGGCGCTCGACTTCGCCGCCACGCTCCGAGCACGCCGTTCGGCGCGCTTCGAGATGTTCGTGACGCCGGACCGCCTGACCGCGTGGTACGTGGAGTCCGGCCTGGTCGACGCCGTCTCGCCCGGCCAGGAGGCCGACGTCGAGCGGGCGAGGGCCGTACGGGAAGCGGTGTACCGGCTGGTCACCGCCCGCCGGCTCGGGGAGGAGTACGACGGGGCGGCGCTGACCGTGGTGAACAAGGCGGCCCGTACGCCGCCCGCCGTGCCCCAGCTCACCCCGTCGGGACGCTGGACGCAGGCGACGCCGGACGAGGCCCTCTCCATGGTGGCGCGGCACGCCGTCGAGCTCCTGAGCGGCCCGGACGTGCCCCTGCTCAAGGAGTGCGGAAACCCGGAGTGCACGCGGACCTACATCGACCGCTCGCGGGGCATGCGGCGGCAGTGGTGCGGGATGGACTCCTGCGGCAACAAGATCAAGGCAGCCGCGTACCGCGCCCGCAAGAAGACCACTGCGGCCCACTGATCCGGCGGCCCGGCGCCGACCGGTCCGCCGCACGCCCCACGTCGGTCCGGACGGCCGTCAGCCGCCCACGTACCAGCTGAAGCCGCCGTTGCTGCTGGCGATGGCCAGGAGGACGAGCCACAGGACCACGTCGACGATGCCGAGGATGATGCCGGCCTTCGCCATGCCTGCGCCGTTCTTGACCGATGCCTGGCGGCGGGCGACCGCACCGAAAATGATGGCCAGCGGGCCGAGGACGATGTTCAGGAAGAACAGGCCGATGATGCCGCAGCACAGGCTCGCGATCGCCAGGCCGTTGGTGCGCGAACCGGAGGACGCGGCAGAGGAACCACCGTAACTCGCCATGGAAAACTCCCAGTTGTCGATGGCGCGGACCTGAAGGGCCGCACTCTCCTCACTTTTTCGTCTTGTTTTGTTCGAATGCCCCTCTGGGGCGTTCCCATGACAACCAATTCGGCGGAGACTGCCGTCAGTTCTCCCGTACCAGCCCGGCGACGTGCGCGGTGACCGTGTCGAGGATGCCCGTCCAGGCCGAGTCGTCGCCCAGCACCAGGTAGTTGAGCGTCAGTCCGTCGGTCATGGCGGCCAGGTAACGGGCCAGGACCGGCACGGGCACGCGCAGGCGCAGCCCCATGGCCTGCCGCAGCTGGTCGATGAGTTCGGTGTACGCCTCGGCGTACAGCTCGTACTGACGACGTGCCAGGTGTTCGAAACCGGGCTGGCGCAGGGCGTACTGGGTGAGCTCGTAGGTGAGCATGTGCTCGTCGGGGTGGGCGCGGACGTGGTCCCAGTACGCCTGGAAACCGGCCCGGACGGTCTCCTCCAGGGTGGCTCTGGGGCGTATGGCCTCCTTCACCACCGTCACGTAGTGCCCGGTGATGGTGGTGATGACGGACTCGATCAGCTGCTGCTTGGAGTCGAAGCAGTAGTGGAAGACGCTCAGCGAGACGCCCGCCTCGGCGGCGATGGACCGGGTCGTCGTCCTGGGGACGCCGTCCCGGGCCATCGCCCTGATCGCCGCTTCGGTGAGCTGTCGCCGCCGCTCGGCGGACGGCAACCGTGCCATGGAGCCCCTCTCGTGGGGGTCAGCGGCTGTGGACGCCGACTTCGTGGAGGGAGTAGCCCCAGCCGGTGCCCCGCTCCTGGCCGTGGACACGGACGTACCGGGCCGCTGTGCCATCGAACCGCGCGGTGTCCAGCCCGCCGTCACCGGCGGTCGTGGACCAGGCGGTCCGCCACCTCGTGCCGTCGGTGGACAGCTCGATCCGGTACGACTTCGCGTACGCGCGCTCCCAGTCGAGGGTGACCCGCCCCACGGTCTGCGGGGAGCCGAGGTCGATCTGCAGCCACTGGTCGTCGCTCCAGTCGCTGGCCCAGCGGGTGCCGCGGTCGCCGTCGACGGCCCGGTGCGGCTTGTAGCTCGTGAACAGGCTCCACTCCGAGGAGCTGGCCGAAGCGGCGGAGCCGGCCGCGAGGTTGGGACCCGCCTCGTGGTTCTCGGAGGCCGCCCAGGTGTCGAGGTAGGACTCGGCGCCCCGGAACAGGTCGTCGACGGTGTCCTGGCCGCCGACCCGGCGGATGTCCTCGATCCAGTCCGGGACGAGGCCGTAGTGGGCGGCGCCGTCGGTGTTCAGGTCCCAGGTGCGTTCACCGGTGGTCTGCCGGTCGATGACGGCGCCCCCGTCGACGCTCTTGAACGGGTAGGTGACCTTGTTCGGCGCGTCCGCCCCGCGCGGTCCCGGCCAGCCTCCGACGCCGTTCATGTCGGTGCCGTAGCCGTAGCCCACGCCGTACTTGTCGCGCAGGGACTCGGTGCGCTTCGCCTCCGCGACGAAGCCCTCGGAGCCGTGCATGTACTGGGCGATGAAGCCGCCGAGGCCATAGACCCGCTCGGTCCAGTCCATGTCCATCCAGCTGTGCGAGGAGAGCACGCCGGGGTAGGACTCGGACTCGAAGAGGTCGAGCACCCGGCCGGTGGCCTTGACGCTCATGTGGTCGATCTCCAGCATCATGCCGCGCTTCATCATGCCGCGGACGGCGTACTCGCCGAGGTCGGTGAGCCCCCGCACGTTGCACTGCGCGTCGGCGCTGTACGAGGGAACCTCCTCGCCCGCCGGGAGCTTCTTCTCGGCCGCGGGCGCCGCCGCGTTGCCGATGGGGTTGTCGTGCTGCGGGCCCTTGCACGTCTCGGTCTTCCAGTACGTGCCGGTCGACAGGAACTGCCCGACGTTGATGGCCGTCCCGAGCGTGCCCGAGTCGAACCGGACCCCGCACAGGGCGTTGTCGAACTTGTGGCACAGGAACATGCTGCGCACGCCCAGCGCGTGGAGCTCGTCGAGCCCCTTGTCGATGTCGGCCTTGCTGCACTGAGCGATGTCGAGGACCTGCTTGCAGCCGAAGGGCTCGGAGGTCTCGACGCCCATGACGACGGCCAGCTTGCCCTGCTCGATGACCTCGCGGGCCTGCGCGCTGTCGGTGACGACCCGGAACCAGCCCTTGCCGGGCCCGCCGTACATCTTGTCGACGAAGGCCTGCATGTCGTACGTCAGTTTGGCCTGCAGCCGGATGGACGTCATCTCGTCGCAGGGGCGGTCCTTGAAGAAGTACACCGAGCAGATCACGCCGTTGGTGACGAGGTCGTTGACCAGCACCCGCTGGCCGCCGCGCCAGGCCCGCTCGACCCAGGCGTAGTAGTTCTGCTGGTGGGTCAGCGAGTCGTGCCGCGGCCAGTCCTTGAAGGTGGGCCAGCCGTCCGGGTCGTGCTTGCCGTCGCCGCCGTTGGTGATGAAGTCGAAGATCGCGAGCGAGCCGTCGGGGTAGTGCTCGGGGCAGTCCTTGAGCGCATCGGCCACGCCCTGCTCGGAGAACGCCTTTCCGCAGATCAGGCGGCCGCCGAAGGCCTCGTTGGAGAAGATGTGGTCGTGCGCGTCGACGAACCCGCGCACCTCGCCCTCGGCGTTCGTGCCGGTGAACGGCTCACCCGTGACGTTGATCCGGGAGTCCGGCGCGGGTCGTGCGGTGGGCTCCCACCAGTCGTTGCCGGCCGCCGCACTCGGTGTGGGGCCGAGCGCGATCGACAGCACGAGCAGGAGGAGCGACACCACGGTGACGTTCTTGCGTCTGCGGTACGGGCGTCCGGAACCGGTCACAGCCCACGTCCCTCGGTCGGCGGATCAGCGAGGCCCTCTTGTCATGACCTCGCAAAGTGTGCGACGAGAATCGCCACTCCCGCTTGACGAGTCAAGGGTCCGGGACGGTTGACCTGATGAGGGGGCAGTCCACCCCGGGAGGGATCCCGCGTCGGACGGGCCCCCGCATCGGGCGGCGCCACGACAAACCCCAGGTCGCCGACCTGGGGTGGAAGGAGCGGGTGAGGGCCCCGCTTGAGGCTTCGGGGATCAGCTCGGACCGGCATCGGAACCGCCGGAGGCCTTCTGCGCCGCACGGCGGTACTCGGCGTTGATGCGCTGGGCTTCCTCGAGCTGGTCCTCGAGGATGACGATGCGGCAGGCGGCCTCGATCGGCGTTCCCCGGTCGACGAGCTCGCGGGCGCGCGCGGCGATCCTCAGCTGGTAGCGGGAGTAGCGGCGGTGCCCGCCCTCCGAGCGCAGCGGAGTGATCAGACGGGCCTCACCGATGGCCCGCAGGAAGCCGGGGGTGGTGCCGAGCATCTCTGCGGCCCGGCCCATGGTGTAGGCCGGGTAGTCGTCGTCGTCCAGACGATCGCTGAGCGGGGTATCTGCTGGCATGTCACCTCGTAGTACAACGCGTCGAGGGGCCCTGGTGCCGTACGGCACCAGGGCCCCGAAGGAAATTGAACACCATCTGTCGGCCCTCATGCGGTGCCGACCTTCTGTTTCCGCTACCCGGCCCGGCTGCGGGAGGGGTGCGGGGATCGCGGCTGCGTGACCGGGGACCACCATCCAATCCGGGGTCTTGCGGTACCCGGACCGAGAGCTTCCCGGGCCGGGCGATCCTGATGGCGTCTGCTCCTCCGTCCTTCCTCGGGTCTTGTCTGTCGATGTCTACGAGAAGAACGTTAACCACGATGCGGAGCAATGTCTACTCTGACAAAGACAGATTTTGGAGTTCGGCGGTTGCAGGCATCCTGTGGCGTCCGGTCGCGTGGCGACACGGCAGTGAGGGCCCTGCCCGCAGGGCAGCAGGGCGTAGTCGTCGAGGACGTAGGGCAGCACGGCGTACGACACCTTCAGCACGTCGAACTCGCCGCGCTCGGC
>NZ_JBEOXI010000163.1:0-19198 GCF_040296465.1 Streptomyces sp. NPDC002130 | reverse complement strand
CGCCCGAGTTGAGCCACGTGCGCGGCTTCTCGTAGCCGACGAACTGCGCGGCCCACATCTGGTGCTGACCAACGCCGGCGCAGTAGATGGCATCCGGTCCGGCGAGCTTGCCGACGGTCTGGATCACGTACTCCGGGCTCAGCTGACCGTCGGTGGGACGGTCGTAGCTCAGCGGGTACGTACGACGGATGTCGTTCAGGTACGCCCACCACTCGGTGAGGTCGAACGTGGTGCCCGTGGCCATGTCGGCACGGATCGCCTCGATGAGTTCGGTGATGACCTCTTTGCAGTCGCCCACGATCGGGACGTCGGCGTAGCGGTTCTTGCCGATCTCGGCCGGGTCGATGTCGGCATGGATGACCTTGGCGTCGGGCGCGAAGGAATTCAGCTGACCGGTGACGCGGTCGTCGAAACGCGCGCCGAGGGTGATCAGTAGATCGCTACGCTGCAGAGCGGCGACCGCGGCGACGGTGCCGTGCATTCCGGGCATACCGCAGTTGAGGTCGTGACTGTCCGGGAACGCGCCGCGGGCCATCAGCGTGGTGACGACGGGGATACCGGTCAGCTCGGCCAATTCGAGCAGCTCCGGCGAGGAGTCCGACTTGATGACGCCGCCACCGACGTACAGAACCGGCGACTTGGCGTCGGCGGGTCGAGGCCTTCCGCGACGACGAGGCCGGGGCCGCGCATGTGCAGTCCGCGCACTTCAAGGCCGCGCAGCAGACGCTGCCTCCCCATCTGGCCGAGACGCCGCGCATCGTGAATGCGAACGTCCCCCAGGACGACTGGTCGCTCCTCGGGGAGATGGCCGTGCCGGGAGAGGATTAACTCGCTGCCCCGGACCGGCCGCCCGCATGAGCGGTAAGTCGTAGCGGACCGGCTCTTGCCCCGGAGGGCGGGCACCCGTACGCTCACGGCCGTACCGACTGGACGGTATGCAGCCGGAGGAGAGGCGCCGCAGATGAGCACGATCAACCGCCAGATACGCCTGGCCGCACGTCCCGTGGGAGAACCGCGCCCCACCGACTGGAAGCACGTCGAGGAGCCGGCGGGGCAGCCGGGCGACGGGGAGTTCCTGGTGCAGGTGCTCTGTCTGTCGATCGACCCGGCGATGCGCGGCTGGATGAACGCGGGCAGGTCCTACATCCGCCCGGTGGAGATCGACGAGGTGATGCGCGCCGGTGCGGTGGGGAGGGTGGTCGCCTCCCGGCACTCCGGGTTCGCGGTCGGCGACCATGTGTCCGGCACGTTCGGCGTACAGGAGTACTGCGTGTCGGACGGACGCGGCGTGACCAAGGTCGACCCCGCCGCCGCTCCGCTGCCGACCTACCTCGGCACACTCGGCATGTCGGGTCTGACGGCCTACTTCGGGCTGATCGAGGTCGGGCGTCCCGAGCCGGGGCAGACCGTCGTGGTCTCCGGAGCGGCCGGGGCCGTCGGCAGCGTCGTCGGGCAGATCGCCAAGATCCTCGGCTGCCGGGTCATCGGCATCGCCGGTGGCGAGGCCAAGTGCCGGATGGTGGTGGACGAGTTCGGGTTCGACGCCGCGATCGACTACCAGAGCGAGGACGTCCGCAAGGCCCTGCGCGAGCACGCCCCCGACGGTGTCGACGTGTACTTCGACAACGTCGGCGGCGACGTTCTGGACGCCGTGCTGCTGCGGCTGGCGCGCGGCGCCCGCGTCGTGGTCTGCGGCGCGATCTCCCAGTACAACAGCACCAAGCCGCAAGGCCCCGCCAACTACCTCTCGCTGCTGGTCAACCGCGCCTCCATGACGGGCATCGTGGTGTTCGACTACGCCGACCGGTACGCGGAGGGCATCGCACAGATGGCCACCTGGCGCGCGGAGGGACGGCTGAAGTCCCTGGAGGACGTGGTGTCCGGCTCGGTCGCGGAATTCCCCGAGACCTTGATGCGCCTGTTCCGTGGTGACAACCACGGCAAGCTCGTGCTGAAGATCGCGGACTGACCGGGCCGGGGAGGGAGAGATCCGATGAAGGCACTGACCTACCACGGCCGTCACGACATCCGCTACGGGGACGTCCCCGACCCGGCCGTCACCAGCCCGTCCGACGCGGTGGTGCGGGTGACCGCGGCCGGCATCTGCGGCAGCGACCTGCACATCTACGGCGGCAACGCGTTCAGCCCGGAACTGGGCTACACACCGGGACACGAGTGCGTCGGCGTGGTCGTCGACACCGGCAGCCAGGTCACCCGCTTCAAGCCCGGCGACCGGGTTCTGGTGCCCGCCTCCGTCGGCTGTGCTCAATGCGGACAGTGTGCGGCCGGGTTCACCGCCCGCTGCGAACGCGCCACGTCGAGCACGGAGCTCTGCTACGGAGTCGGTCCGAAGCTCCCGGGCAGCCAGGCGCAGGCCCTGGCCGTGCCCTGCGCCGACGTCAATCTGGTGCACCTTTCCGAGGACATCTCCGACGAGGCGGCCGTCGTCCTCACCGACAACGCCCCCACCGCCTGGTACGGCTGCCGCCGTGCCCGCATCCAGCCCGGTGAGACCGTCCTGGTCATCGGCCTCGGCCCGGTCGGCCTCATGGCGGCTCAGTCCGCCTTCGCGATGGGCGCCGCCCGGGTATTGGGCGTGGACCTGGTCGCGGAGCGCCGCGCCTTCGCCGCGGGCCTGGGCGTCGAGCCGGTCGAGGGTGACGACGTGCGGTCGGCCATCCGGGAGATGACATCCGGCCGCGGGCCGGACGCCGTGGTGGAGGCGGTGGGCTCCGACGCCACCATCCAACTCGCCCTCAAGGCCGTTCGGCAGGCAGGCCGGGTCAGTGTGATCGGGGTCAGCCAGAACAAGGCGTTCCCGTTCCACATGTACCTGGCGCAGATCAAGGAACTGGAGTTCGCCATCGGGCTGTGCTCGGTGCACTACGAACTCCCTCCTCTGCTCGCCCTCACCCGGGCCGGACGGCTCCAGCCCGAGGTCGTGGTCTCCCACCGCTTCGCCCTCTCGGAAGGCCCGGCGGCGTACGAACTGTTCGCGGGCCGCTCCGGCGGCGTCCGCAAGATCGTGCTCGATCCGACCGGCTGAAACCACTCACGCCTTTCACTCGCTGAGCGTTCGGCCGGTCTCCTAGGGTGAGTCCCTCGGAGACTGGAGGCCGTCATGTCACAGCGCCACGAAGCCGCCCGACCGACCCGTCCACGGTTGACGCCGCTCCCCGAAGCACAGAGGGACCCGAGGACCCGGGAACTGCTGGCCATCGCTCCCCACGACCCCGGGGACGGGATCCCGAACATCTTCACCACGCTCGTACGCCATCCCGATCTCTACGAGCAGTTCATGCCGTTCGGCGGCCAGTTGCTCGTCAGCGGCCGACTGCCGGGAGACGTGCGTGAGTTACTGATCCTGCGTACCGCGTGGAACACCGGCTCGCGGTACGAGTGGGGGCGGCACCTCCCCCTGGCCAGGGCCGAGGGCGTCGCGGACGCGGACATCGACCGCATCGGCGAAGGGCCGGAGGCTGCTGGCTGGACGGACCTCCAGAGGCACTTGATCCGCGCGGCGGACGAGCTGAACCGCGACGCCACGATGTCCGACACCACCTGGGCCGGTCTGGCCGGGCACTTCGACGAGACCGAACTGATCGAGATCGTCATGCTGGTGGGGCAGTACCACATGGTGGCCTTCTTCCTGAACGCCACGGGTGTGGAACTGGACCCCGGTTTCGACGGCACCGGCTTCGCGGAGGGGCAGGTGGGGAGCCAATGACGTGACCGCGTAGGTTCGCCGGGTCGGACAGGATGCGAGCACCGCCTGATCGACGGCCGGGTCACTGGTCAAGGGAGCCAACAAGGAATGTCAGTCCTTCCGGGCTGCTCAACCGCGCAACACGACGACCGGTTTCCTTTGACCAGGTGGCCGAGTCGTGTCCGTGTTCCTGTGCGCGTACGACGACGCTGTCCAGATCCTCGACGGCGACCGCGAGTTCCCACCGCGGAACGGATGCACTGGGACCACATGGAGCGATGAAATCGGCACAGTCCGGAGGAGTCCCCGTCGTCTTGCCGTAGAAGTGCAGGGCTTTCTCAGGCTGGTCACACGTCAGGACCATGCGGTGCGGGGCACCCCCCAAGGGGGACGGGAACTGCCAGCCGGTGAAGTTGCGCGGCTGCCACAGGGAGAAGGCGGCACCCACCGGATCGATCAGTGTCGCCATACGCCCCTGGTCGCCCGCGTCGAAGGGAGGTACGACAAGACGAGCGCCGTTCACCGTCGCCGCTTCGGCGCGGCGATCGACGTTGTCGACTGCCAGGTAATAGGCGATGTGGGCGGGTGTTCCCGGTGGGTAGACCGGGTTCGCAAGGTCGCTCACGCTGCCGATGAGGTGGCCGTCGATGGCTATCTTGGTGGCCTTTCGCCAGTCCTTCTCGTCCACCGCGAAGCACCAGCCCAGCGTCTTTCGGAAAAAAGTTGCGGTGCCGGCTAAGTCACGGGTTTTTAAATCCATCCAGCAGAACTCGTTCAATGAACCCAGACGGGTCGTCATCCTGTGCTCCTTGTCGTCTCGATGCTGGGTACCGAGTGCTCAGACGACTCCGCAAGAGATTTTTCGGCTGCGCTGCGCAGCAGGGCCGGCGCCAAACCCGTTCCGAGCGCACCGATGCGAGCCATGACCAAACGCATCGCGGCCGAGACGACGCTGCGGCCCGTCGCCCGTCTGACCGCCGTCGGCCACTCCGTGGCCGAACTGCGCCACATCATCGACCAGTACGCCGACGTGCGGGACGTCCTTGGCCCTGCGCGGTGATCCGCCCGGCTATCCGAACGCGCCCTGGGTCCCGGAAGCCTCGGGCTCGGCGTGGCGGCCTTCCCTGAACGTCATCCGCGCTCACCGGAATGGGAGAGCGGCATCCGGCACTCCGTCGGCAAGTGCCGGGCGGCGCCGACTATGCGATCACCCTGATGTTCTTCGACGTCGAGGCCTGTCTGCGTCTGCGCGACAGAGTGGCTGCCGCGGGCTGACGGCGGCCTCCCTCACTCCGTGTCGTCGTCGACCGGGATGCCGAGGATGGAGAGGAAAGCGGTGGCCGCGGGTGTGCGGTTGTCGCGGCTCCAGATGATGTGCTCGACGCGGGTCGGCGCGTCGGTGACCTCGATGGTGGTGACCCCGGTGAGCTGAGCCACGTAGGCGGAGGGGAGCATGGCGACGCCGAGACCCTGCCCGACCAGTCGCGCCAGGAAGTCGGCGTTGGTTACCTCGAAGGCGACGTCGCGGTGGATGCCGGCGGCTGAGAAGGCCAGGTCGGACTGGACACGTCCGGCTGTCCTGGCCGGCAGGTCCACGAACACCTCGGAGGACAGCCTGCGCAGATCGACCGACGGCTCCTGGGCCAGGGGATGGTCCGGCCCGACCACGGCGACGAGCCGGTCATGGGCCAGTTCACGGGAGTTGACGCCTTCGGGACGCACCGTGGGCGGCAGTCCGAGGAAGGCCACCTCGATGCCTCCCCTCCTGACCTGCTCGACAAGTCCGTCGCTCGCGCCCACGCTCAGGCTGATGCGCACGTTCGGGTACCGCTGGTTGAAGTCACGCAGGGCGCCCGGGATGTCAACTGCGGCGACGGACGGGATGAGGCCCACGGCCAGCCGTCCACGTACCTCGCCGATTGCCGCGGCGACCTCGTTGGCCGCGCGCTCGGCGGCTTCCAGACACTGCCGGGCTGCGGGAAGGAACGCCGCACCAGCCGGTGTCAGTCGTACCCGGCGGCTGGTGCGCTCGAAGAGTCTCGCGCCAAGTTCCTTCTCGAGGCGGGCGACTTGGTGACTCAGAGCGGACTGGACGACGAGACAGCGTTCGGCGGCCCGGGTGAAGCTGTTCGTCTCGGCGACGGCAACGACGTAGCGCATCTGCTGAAGCTCCATACATCCATCGTGTAACACGATAGATGAGGTGACAATCATGTGTTGGACTCATGGATGGCTCCGGGCTGAGACTGTGCGTGTGCCAAGTCCAGCTGGACAGAGGGTTTTCTGAAGGGCCCCTGCGGTGTTCCCCAGGGAATTGTGCCGTGCGCCGTTCTAGCGGTGCTCCCTTCCGGCCTTGATCAAGCTGGCGGCGCCCAGACTCCAATCGAGAGGGCGAGCCCGTCATGAGCATTGCTCCGCCGAAGCATCACGCCGGCATGGACCCCGTCGGCTCGGAGGTCGGCCTCCCCGTCATCCATGTTCCGAGCCCCGACGGCGAGCCCATCGCGTTCTTCGGCCCGGTGATCAGCCACCCGCGCGGCGCGCGAACAGCGACCTCCTTCATCGAGGAATCAGTTCCACATGAATGCATTTGAACTGCCTGGCGTCGGCGATGTCGATGACAGATATTCCAGTATGGGAGGCGGCGCGACATGAAGTGTGGGCGGCAACTCCTCACCGCCGGTGTGACGGCACTGGCGCCGGCGGTCTGGGGAAGCACCTATCTGGTCACGACCGAGTGGCTGCCACCGGACCGTCCCCTGCTGGCCACCACCGTACGGGCGCTTCCCGGGGGGCTGTTTCTGCTGGCTTTCGCCCGCACGCTGCCGACTGGGATGTGGCTGTGGCGCACCCTGGTGCTCGGGACCCTGAACATCGGCGCATTCAATTTCCTGCTTTTCTTCGCGGCCTATCGGCTTCCCGGTGGCATCGCGGCGATGATCATGTCGGCGCAGCCGATGTTCGTACTCGTCCTGGCGGCGTTGTTCATCGGCGACAGAATCCGGCTGCCGCATGTGATGGCGTGTGTCCTCGGCGCGGTCGGTGTCGCGTTGCTCGTGTTCAAGGGAACGGCGGAACTCGACTACGTCGGTGTGGGGGCGGCGCTGGGCGGTGCCACCTGCATGGCCACCGGCATCACGCTGACCAAGCGGTGGGGGCGACCGGACGGAGTGGGGCTGCTTCCCTTCACCGGCTGGCAACTCACCGCGGGCGGACTGGTCTTGCTGCCCTTTACGCTGGCCGTCGAAGGACTGCCCTCAAGTGTCACCGGAACCAACATCCTCGGGTTCGCCTATCTCGTCTCCCTCGGCGCAGTCATCAGCTACGTGATCTGGTTCCGCGGGATAGAGAGGTTGCCGGCCCTGGCGGCCTCCTTCCTGGTCCTGGGCAGCCCGATCGTGGCGACTCTCCTCGGATACGTGTTTCTCCGCGAGACGTTGTCGATTCTGCAGCTGATCGGCGTCGTTTCGATTCTCACGGCGATGCTGCTCGCGCAACCCCGGCCCGTCCGGCCGCGGCAGCCCGGCGCCCATGAACCTCTTCACCATGACAAGACCGGCGGGACCCGAACCGAGTCGGTGCATTGACCCGGTGAAGGGAACTGGAAACTTCCGCAAGCCTCATCACCTGAATTCATCGGAGCGAAGAAGTGGCCACGCAGCAGGAAATGATCGTTCAGGAAGAACGCCCGCCCTCGGCATTACGGGCATGGCTCGGTGTTGCTGCCATCACGGCGAGTCTGTTCGTCTTCCTCACCACTGAGCTGATGCCCGTCGGCCTGCTCACACCGCTGAGCGACAGTCTGGACATCTCCGTGGGTGTCGCCGGGCTGATGGTCACGGCGCAGGGTGTCGCGGCGGGGTTGGGCGTACCCTTCATCGTGGCCTGGACCAGGCGCGTCAATCGGCGCCTGCTGCTGTCCACGCTGCTGGCGGTCCTGGCTCTGGGCAACCTCGTCACCGCCATCTCGCCGAGCTACGCGCTGATCCTGACTACGCGGCTCCTCATGGGATTCGCCAGCGGTGTCTTCTGGGCGATCGGCGTAAGCATGGCCATCCGCATCGTGCCGGAGCGGCAGGCGAGCAGGGCGGCCGCGGTCGTGATGTCCGGCATCTCGATCGCCACCGTGGTGGGCATCCCGCTGGGCACCGTCATCGAGAGCGTCACCGACTGGCGCACCACGTTCGTCATCTGGGCCGGCCTCAGCGTGCTGGTGTTCCTCGCCGTCACTGCCACCATCCCGTCGCTTCCGTCGGAGAACGCGGTTTCGGTCCGGGAAGTCTTCGGGCTCCCGTTCAAGAACGTGCAGCTTCGGACGATTCTGTTCATCATCGTCTTCTTCGTGCTCGGCCATTTCGGGGCGTACACCTTCGTGCGGCCCTTCCTGGAAGACAGTGCATCGGCCACAGCCGCCTTCATCACCGTCGTGCTGATCCTCTTCGGTATCGGAGGTGCCGTCGGAAACTTCGTCGCCGGATACACGGTGAGCAAGAGTCCGAGGGGCACCTTCGTCGTCGGCGGCGTGGGACTCATCGCGGCCCTGCTGTCGCTGCTCACGATCGGCGGCGGGAAGGCGGGCGCGGTCGTCGCGCTGATCCTCTGGGGGATCTCCTTCGGCGCCGTGCAGTTGAGCCAGGTCAACATGACCCTCGCTGCGGCGCCCGAGACCTTCGAAGCGGCGATGTCGCTCAACACCATGGCCTACAACACGTCCATCGCGGTCGGAGCGCTTCTGGGCGGACTGCTCGCCGACCATATCGGTGTCACCAGTGTCGTGTGGTTCGGTGTGGC
The DNA here is from genome assembly GCF_040296465.1 of Streptomyces sp. NPDC002130. NCBI lineage: Bacteria > Bacillati > Actinomycetota > Actinomycetes > Kitasatosporales > Streptomycetaceae > Streptomyces > Streptomyces sp. NPDC002130. The sequence goes on along the minus strand of NZ_JBEOXI010000163.1, from coordinate 10,701 downwards.
GCTGACCGGGGCTTCACTGCTCCTCAGGCTTGCCACCGGCCGCAAGGCCGCCAGTGCCGTCTCCGGCTCCGCATGATCGCGTAAAGCGCCATGACGGGCCGCAGCGAAGGTGCTGGTCTTGACCGCCCAACCGCCCCAGCCGCCAACCCGGTGAACCACCGCCCCAGCCGCCAACCCGGTGAACCTTCCCGGTCACAGCACTAGTCGCGTCGCTGGGAGCCGTCGCCGGCCGGCCTGCGGCCCCAGGCCGAGATCATCGGCGAGGTGGCCAGGTCCAGGCGTCCCGCCTCCACTGCGGCGAGATGCCCGTCGATCTCCTCGTCCGTGGCGAGGCCCGCGGCGACGAGCCGGTCCCGGACCTGCCGGACGGTGGCCGCCTCCAGGACATCGCAGGCGGGCGAGGTGACCGGGAAGTAGGCGTCGGCCTCGACGTCCACGAGGCCCGCCTCGCGCAGCAACCTCGGCAGTCTGCGCCCGTAGGAGAGATCTGCGCCGCGCTGCCGCAGCAGTTCCCGGAAGCCGGTACGGAGCCGGTTGGCCCGCCGCTGCTCGGAACCGTGCTCGTCGGGGCAGATCAGCGGCTGCAGCGCGGGGTCGGCGTCCTCGACCAGCAGGACTCCACCGGGTCGCAGTGCCTGCACCATGGAGCGCAGCGCGGCGTCGCGCTCGGTGACGTGGACCAGCACGAGACGGGCGTGCACCAGGTCGAAGGGGCCGGGCGGAGGGGCGTCGCGGCCGACGTCGTGCCGGAGTACTTCGACCCCCTCGGTGGCGTCCGTCCCGGTCCAGGACACGTCGATGTCGGTGGCGAGCACCCGCCCGGCCGGTCCGACGCGCTCGCGCAGCCACGCAGCGACACTCGGCCCGCCGGCCCCGACCTCCCAGCACCGCCAGCCCTCGGCGATCCCGGCCGTCTCGACGTGCCGGAACGTCGAGGCGTCGAAGAGGGCCGCCAGCGCGTCGAAGCGCGTGCCGGCCTCGGCCTGCCGGTTGTCCAGGAGGTACCCCTCGTCCTGACCCATGCGGCGATCATGCCACGGGCGCGGTGGGGCGGTTCAGCGCGGTGTGCGGGGCGGCAGCCGGTGCAGTTCCACGTCCGTGAGCCGCCCGTCAGCGACCGTGGCGGTCATGTACGTGCAGTGGGGCTGACGGCGGCGGTCCGTCGGGGAGCCCGGGTTCAGCAGGCGCAGGCCGGTGGGGGCCGTGGAGTCCCAGGGGATGTGGCTGTGGCCGAAGACCAGCACGTCCAGATCGGGGAAGCGGGCGGCGCACCGCTGCTCCCGCCCCTGCTTGGACCCCGTCTCGTGGATCACGCCGAAGCGCACCCCGCCCAGCTCCGCGTACGCCACCTCCGGCAGCCGGGCGCGCAGATCCGGCCCGTCGTTGTTGCCGTACACCCCGACGAGCCTGCGACAGCGGGCCTCCAGCAGATCGAGGGTGTCCGTGTCGACCCAGTCGCCGGCGTGGAACACGACATCGGCGTGGTGGATCTCGGCGAGCAGGGGGTCGGGAAGGACCTTGGCGCGCCTGGGCAGGTGGGTGTCGGACATCAGGAGCAGTCGCACATCCTCACCCTAGAGGGTGCCGTTCACCATCCACTTATACGGATGAATCGGCATCCGGGTTGAAGGGGCGGTGAAGATCCCTCCATCCTTCCTCCATGTCTCTCCTCTCCCCTGCCTTCGATGAGCCCGGCCTGCGCGACTACGCCCACGACTGGGCGGTGCTCGACGTGGAGACGTCGGGGCTCGTCGCCCGTCGAGACCGGGTGCTGTCGGTGGCCGTGGTGGTGCTGGGGCCGGACGGGGAGCAGACGGAGGAGTTCTCGACGCTCCTCGACCCCGGATGCGATCCCGGGCCGGTGCATGTCCACGGGCTCACGGCCGAGAGACTGCGCGGTGCGCCGGTCTTCGACCAGGTCGCGTCGCGGATCGCCGAGATGCTGCGGGACCGGGTGCTCGTCGCGCACAACGCGCAGTTCGACTACGACTTCCTCGCCCACGAGTTCGCCCGGGCCGGCACCGCGCTGCCGGTGGCCCGGCGCCTGTGCACCCTCGCTCTGAACCGCCGGGTCGATCCCCCGACCGAGGATCTCCGACTGGGCACGCTCGCCGCCCACTACGGCGTCCCCCAGGTCAGGGCACACGACGCGCTCGACGACACCCGGGTGCTGGTGGGTGTGCTGCGTGCCTCGCTCCGGGAGGCGGCGCGCCTCGAACTGCCGTTGCCGTTCGTGTCCTGCCCGCCCCGCCAGGACTCCCGGTTCGCTCCCCGGACGCCCAAGACGCCGTGCTCCTACCGCAATCCGGGGCGGCCGGAGCCGGGCGGGCCACTGGTGCAGGGCATGAAGGTCGCGATCACCGGTGAGACGCTGACGCCGCGCGCGGAGCTGGAGCGGCAGGCCGTCGAGGCCGGGCTGAACCTCATGGCGTCCGTCAGCCGGCACACCAGCGCACTGGTCACCAACGACGCCTCGTCCGGCTCCGGCAAGGCACGTCGCGCGCTGGCCGAGGGGGTGCCCGTGCTCGACGAGTCCACGTTCGTGAGGCTGCTGGGGGACGTACGGCCGGGGACACCGCACGAGCGGACACGAAGCCCGGAAGTCACGATCCCCTCGCCCGCGACGCCCCCCGCACCGGCCCGTACCCCGCAGCCGGTCCTGGAGCCCACGCCGCCCGCCGCCGTCCTCCCCGGGCCGGCGTCATCGGCACCGTCCACGTCACCGCGTCCGGCACACCCGGCCGACCGGGACCGTCCCCTCTGCGGGCGGCGCGTCCTGGTACTCGGTGGCACGCACCCCGACGCCGTCGCGGCGCGCGGCCGGATCGTCGAGCTCGGCGGGGCAGCGGCGATCAACCTCTCCTCCAGCGTCACCGACGTCGTACTCCTGGAGGGCGGCGAACAGGACCGCCGGATGAAGCGGATCACCGCCCTCGCCTTCCCCACACACGAGGCGGCGTGGCTCGCCGCCCCCGTCATCACCCCGCTCCCCCGGCAGGGCGGCGGGCCGATGGCGCCGCGGGTCCTCCCGCGCGGCGGTGTCATCGACCTGCCGCAGCCGGGCGGATCCGCCGCCGCGGTCCCCTGGACCGTCACCGCCAGCTGGGCGCAGCAGACGTCGTGCGAGATCGACGTGGTCGCCTTCGTCGTCGACGAGGACGAACAGGTCTGCTTCGACGAGGACTTCGTCTTCTACGGCGCGCCGGAGAACCCGGGCGGGACTGTGCGGCTGCACAGTGACGGGCCGACCGAGCAGACGATCGGCGTCGATCTCGCCGCGCTGCCGCCCTCGGCCTGCAAGGTCGTGGTCGCCGCCGCCATCGACGGCTCGCCCGCGTTCGGTGACGTCGGCGCGATCCACATCAGCTCCGGACCGGGCCCCAGCGCCGCACCCCTGGTCCAGGCCACCCTGGACGCCGCGACCACCGAGCGCACCCTGCTGCTCGCCGAGCTCTACCGTCGCGGCCCGCTGTGGCGCCTGCGCACCGTGGGGCAGGGGTACGACCAAGGGCTGGATGCCCTCGCCCGGAGCTATGGTGTGGATGTCTCGGACTGACTACACCTTGACCGCGAACAGACAGACAGCGCAGCTCAGTTGCCGTCGGCGGAGATGATCACGGCGAGGTCTCGAAAGGTGAGGCGACCTCGCCGAGCGGGTTAGCATCGGGCAACACGCAGTACAAAAGGACGTCTACGGCAAGCGACCCGAAGGGGCCCGGAAACCCGATGCCGGTCAAGGTCAGCGTCATCGTCCCCGTGTACAACCCGGGGATCTACATCGAGGACTGCATCTCCTCGCTGCAGCGGCAGTCGCTGCCTCCCGACGAGCTCGAGGTGATCTTCGTCGACGACGGCTCGACCGACGAGACCCCGGCCCGGCTCGACGCGCTCGCCGCCGAGGACCCCCGGATGAAGGTCATCCACCAGGAGAACTCCGGCTGGTCGGGCAAGCCCCGCAACGTCGGCATCGAGGCGTCCCGGGGCGAGTTCGTGATGTTCGTCGACAACGACGACTATCTCGGCGACGAGGCCCTGGAGCGGATGTACGACTACGGCGTGGCCAACGGCGCCGATGTCGTCGTGGGCAAGATGGCCGGCAAGAACCGTGGGGTGCCGGTGGAGCTGTTCCGCCGCAACCGCCCGCGCGCCACCGTCGAGAACGCCCCGCTCATCGACAGCCTCACCCCGCACAAGATGCTCCGCCGGGCCTTCCTGGACCGCATCGGCCTGCGCTTTCCCGAGGGCAGGCGGCGACTGGAGGACCACGTCTTCATCGCCGAGGCGTATCTGCGCGCGGAGAACGTCTCGGTGCTCAGCGACTACGTCTGCTACTACCACATCCGTCGGGACGACGGCTCCAACGCCGGCTTCGAACGCTTCGACCCCGTCGGCTACTTCAACAACCTGCGCGAGGCCCTCGACGTCGTCGAGCGGTACACGGAACCCGGCCCGGTGCGCGACCGGCTGTTCCGGCGCTGGCTGCGCGTGGAGATGGTAGAGCGGCTGCGGTCCCGGCGCCTGCTGAACCTGCCGGACGACTACCGCAGGGAGCTGTTCGGGGAGATCCACGAGGTCGTGGTCGAGCGCTTCGGGCCCGGTGTCGCCGCCGGACTGCAGCCGACGCAGCAGGTCATCGCCGCGCTGACCGCCGCCGACCGCTACGACGACGTGGTGGCCTTCGCGGAGTGGGAGGCGGGCGTCGCCCCCGCCGCGGCCCCCGGGGACATCGAGTGGCGCGACGGCTCGCTCCGTATCGGCTTCACGGCCGAGTACCTGTCCGGCGGCGAGCCGATGCTGTTCCCCGCCGACGCCGGGGCCGCCCCGCTCACCGACGTGCCGAAGGACGTCACCGAGGCGGTGCGGTGGGTGGCCTCGGAGACCGCCGCGCGGTTCGGGCAGGCCACGGCCGATCTGCTGCTGCGGGAGCGCTCCAGCGCCGCGCAGTACTTCCAGCCGGTGGAGTTCACGCGGGAGACGGTGCCGGTCGGCGACGGCGAGGAGGTCCGGCTGGTGCTGCGGGCGACCGCCACCGTCGACCCGGACGACCTGCCCCGCGACGGCGCCTGGGACGCGCTCGTCCGGGTGAAGTCGGGCGGCTGGACCAAGGAGTGCCGGCTGGGCCCGGCGCCGCGCGAGGACCGGCCCACGCCCCACGCGGGAGTCGTCGGCGACCGCCCGGTGCTGCCGTACTGGACCGAACCGCACGGCAACCTCTCCCTGGAGCTCGGCGCGCGCGGCAAGCGGCTCGGGCTGGGCCGCGTGCAGTTGGGGGACGTCACCGTCTCCGACGGGCGGATCCGTGTCGTGCTCCCGGTGTACGTCACGGGTGACAGGGAGGTGCGGCTGAGGTTCGTCTCCTCCAGCCGGATCCTGGAGACACCCGGCACCCTCTCCCCCGACGCGGATCGGCCGGGTTCGCTGCTGGCGGCGGACCTGCCCGCCGAGGGCCTCTCGGGCGACGTGTGGCGGGTGGCCGTGTGCCTGAACCCCCGCGCCGAGGGGGCTCGCTTCACCGGCCTGCCGTTCGCGCTGCGGGCCGGGGGCGGGAGCGTGCTGGTGACGCCGGCGCCGGGGCCCGGTGTCGCGCTGCGGCTGGCCCGGCGGGCGCGCCGCGTGCTCGGTGCCGCGCGCCGGAAGGTGAATTCCCGTATCAAGGCCGGAGGACGGTGACGGCATGCGACCCCTGGGGATAGAGGGCGCGTGGGTCCTGGAACCCAAGATCTTCCCGGACGACCGGGGCAGCTTCCACGAGTGGTACCGCGGTGCCGAGTTCCGCGAGGCGACGGGGCACGGCCTGTCCCTGGCGCAGGCCAACTGCTCGGTCTCGCGGCGGGGCGTGCTGCGGGGCGTGCACTTTGCCGACGTGCCGCCCGGCCAGGCCAAGTACGTCACGTGTGTACGCGGTGCCGTCCTGGACGTGGTGATCGACATCCGCGTGGGCTCCCCCACCTACGGCGCGTGGGAGGCCGTACGGCTCGACGACGACACGCGGCACGCGGTGTTCCTCGCGGAAGGCCTCGGCCACGCCTTCATGGCCCTCACGGATGACGCGACGGTGGTCTACCTGTGCTCGGAGGGCTACGCCCCGGGCCGCGAACACGGCATCCACCCCCTCGACCCGGCCCTGGGGATCGAGTGGCCCGAGGGCATCACCCCGCTCCTCTCCCCCAAGGACGAGCAGGCCCCGACCCTGGCCGAGGCGGAGCGGCGGGGGCTGCTGCCGTCGTACGAGGCCTGCCTGGCCTACTACGAGGAACTGCGGGGCGGGCAGGGGACGTAGCCCTCGGCCGACCCTGGGACACACCGCAGGCCCGGACGCGTGCAGCGTCCGGGCCTGTGTCGCGTGCAGCGCCAGTGTTTCCCGCGTCCGGGCCTGTGGCCTGCAGGCCGGGCCGGATTTTCCCGCGTCCGCGCCTGTGTCACGTCGGGCCGGGAAGGTGTCGGCGCCGGCCGCCCCCGGCGGTGGCCGGCGCCGTCGTTCAGCGGCTGACGCCGACCTGCTGCAGGGCCTTGCGCAGGGGCTCCCAGCCGACGGAGCGGGGCAGGCCGCGGTTGCGGGCCTGGGTGAGGGGCCGCCAGAAGCCCGCTTCCAGGAGGGTTTCGGGGCGGACCGCGCCGGCCCGTTCCAGGATCGCCTCGGGGACCTTCTGCGGGTCGGGGATCTTGTACTCGGCCATGATCTCGTCGTACTTGTCGTGCAGGACCCGGTTGTTCGGGTCGGCGCCGAAGACGACGAGCTGGCCGGTGGGTGCGGTGTCCACCTGGACCGTGACCAGGTCGGGACGGTAGCGCGCCAGGACCTCGGTGATCTTGTAGACGTCGCCGGTCCAGGCGTTGGTGTGCCGGTCCCTGGCCGCCTCGTCGATGCTGCGCGGCAGCATGTCGTCGAGGACGATCACACTGCCCCAGTCCGAGTACTTCTCGACGTTCATGAAGTCGCGCAGCGCGAACTCGAAGAGGTGCATGCCGTCGATGAACGACAGGTCCAGCGTCGTGCGCCGCCAGTAGCCGATCGGGCTGCGGCCGCGGCGCAGGTTGCGCAGCGGGTGACGGCCGCCCTTGAGGTGCTGGAGCGGATTCTCACGCGCGAAGAAGTCGTCGCTGGTGGCCTTCACCAGGTGGACGTCGCACCGCAGCTCCGAGACCACCTTGAAGGCGGGGTCGATCGCGATGCTGGGGACGCGGGACAGCGTCAGGCTGCGCCCGTCGTTGACGCCGATCTCCAGGTAGTTGCGATTGGCGCTGACCTTGTGCAGTTCCCGGAGGAACTCATGGCGTTTCACGAGGAAGACCTTCCTTGCGGATGCGGGGCAGTGCTTCGTGCAGGGCGGAGCGCCAGTCGCGGGGCGGCGGCAGGCCGATGTCCTGCCACCGCCGGTGCGCGAGGGCGCTGTACGCCGGGCGGGGCGCCGGCCGGGGGAAGGCCGCGCTGCTGGTGGGGCGCACCCGGTCCGGGTCGGCGCCGATGAGGGAGAACACCTCGCGGGCGAGGTCGTACCAGGTGGCCTCGCCGGAGCTGGTCGCGTGGAAGATCCCGTGCGCGCCGGGGCCGAGCCGGGGGCCGAGGTCCGCGATCCGCTCGGCGACGTCAGCGCTCCAGGTGGGCTGCCCGCGCTGGTCGTCGACGACGTCGAGGGTGTCCCGGCGGGCCTCCAGTCCGATCATGGTCCGTACGAAGTTGCCGCCGTGGACGCCGTACAGCCACGCCGTGCGCACGATCGCGCTCGCACCGGGGAGCTCCTCCAGTACGGCCCGTTCCCCGGCCAGCTTGGTCCGGCCGTACGCGGTGCGCGGGCCGGTCGGGTGATCCTCCGGGTAGGGGGTGGTGCGGGCCTCGCCGGAGAAGACGTAGTCCGTGGAGACGTGGATCAGGCGGGCGCCGTGCGCGGCGCAGGAGCGGGCCAGCAGGCGCGGGCCGTCGCCGTTGATCGCCAGGGCGCGGGCCTCGTCGGTCTCGGCGTCGTCGACGGCCGTGTAGGCGGCGCAGTTCACGACGAGGTCGGGACGGTGCTGCCGTACGGCGGCGTCGACGGCCGAGGGGTCCGTGACGTCCAGGGCGGCGCGGTCGAGGCCGACGACGCTCTCGCCGCGGCTCGTCAGCTCCTCGACGACGTCACGGCCGAGCATCCCGCCCGCACCGGTGATCAGCCACGTCATGCCCGCTCCTGGGCGACGCGCTGCTTCAGGGGCTCCCACCAGGCGCGGTTGTCGCGGTACCAGGCGACGGTCTCGGCGAGGCCGGTGGTGAAGTCGTGGCGGGGGCGGTAGCCGAGTTCGTCGCGGGCCTTGGAGCAGTCGACGGAGTAGCGCAGGTCGTGGCCCTTGCGGTCCTCGACGTACTCCACCCGGTCCCAGTCCGCCCCACACGCGTCCAGGAGGAGGCCGGTGAGTTCCTTGTTGGTGAGTTCGGTGCCGCCGCCGATGTTGTAGACCTCACCGGGCCGGCCCTTGGTGCGGGCGAGGTCGACGCCCTGGCAGTGGTCGTCGACGTGCAGCCAGTCGCGGACGTTGCGGCCCTCGCCGTACAGCGGCACCTTGTGGCCGTCGAGGAGGTTGGTGACGAACAGCGGGATGACCTTCTCGGGGAACTGGTGCGGGCCGTAGTTGTTGGAGCAGCGCGTGACGCGCACGTCCAGGCCGTGGGTGCGGTGGTAGGCCAGCGCGAGCAGGTCGGATGAGGCCTTGGAGGCCGAGTACGGCGAGTTCGGCTGGAGCGGGTGGTCCTCCGGCCAGGAGCCGGTCTCGATGGAGCCGTAGACCTCGTCGGTGGAGACGTGCACGAAGGGGCCCACGCCGTGGCGCAGGGCGGCGTCCAGCAGGGTCTGGGTGCCGAGGACGTTGGTGCGGACGAAGTCGGCGGCGCCGCTGATGGATCGGTCGACATGGGACTCGGCGGCGAAGTGCACGACCTGGTCCGCGTCGGCCATCAGCTTGTCTACGAGTTCGGCGTCGCAGATGTCGCCCTGCGCGAACTCCAGCCGCGGGTGGGTCAGTTCGAGGTTGTCGAGGGTGCCGGCGTAGGTGAGCTTGTCCAGCACGGTGATGCGCGGCGCGTCGGGCGCGTCCGAGGCGAGCAGGGCGCGGACGTAGCGGGAGCCGATGAAGCCGGCGGCGCCGGTGACGAGGAGGTTCATGAAGTGATCTGCACCTTGCTGTGGTCTCCGAGGACGAGGCGGTGGGCGCTGGGGACGCTGGGGGCGGGGGTCACCTCGACGTGCCGGCCGATCAGCGAGGCCTCGATCCGGCCGACGCCCTGGATCGAGGAGTCCCGCAGCACGATGGAGAACTCCAGCTCGCTGTCGGTGATGCGGCAGTTCTCGGCGACGGAGGTGAAGGGGCCGATGTAGGAGTTGCTGACGACGGTGCCCGAGCCGATGACGACCGGCCCGACGACACGGGAGCCCACGATCCGCGCGCCCTCCTCCAGGACGACGCGCCCGATGGTCTCCGAGGCGTCGTCCACCTCGCCGTCGATGCGGCGCTCCATCGCTTCGAGGACCGTGCGGTTCACCTCGAGCATGTCGCCGACGTTGCCGGTGTCCTTCCAGTAGCCCTTGACGACCGTGGAGCGCACGTCGGCGCGGGTGTCGATCAGGCGCTGGATGGCGTGGGTGATCTCCAGCTCGCCGCGCCAGGAGGGTTCGATGGCGCGGACCGCCTCGTGGATGAGGGGCGTGAACATGTAGACGCCGACCAGCGCGAGGTCGCTCTTGGGCTGGTCGGGCTTCTCCTCCAAGCCGATGACCTGGCCGGACGGGTCGAGTTCGGCGACTCCGAAGGCGCGCGGGTCGGCGACGCGGGTGAGCAGGATCTGGGCATCGGGCCGGTTGTCGCGGAACTCGTCGACGAGGCCGGTGATGCCGCCGACGATGAAGTTGTCGCCGAGGTACATCACGAAGTCGTCGTCACCGAGGTAGTCCCGGGCGATCAGCACCGCATGGGCCAGCCCGAGGGGCCGCTCCTGGGGGATGTAGGTGACGTCGAGGCCGAACTTCGACCCGTCCCCTACCGCCTCCTCGATCTCCGCGGCCGTCTCCCCGACGATCATGCCCACTTCGGTGATGCCGGCCTCGGCGATCGACTCCAACCCATAGAACAGCACGGGCTTGTTGGCCACGGGCACGAGTTGCTTGGCCGACGTGTGCGTGATCGGCCTCAGTCTTGTTCCTGCGCCGCCGGACAGCACGAGAGCCTTCATTCGGTTCACCTTAGTCGTGAACCGGCGGATGTGAACATCACTTCTTTTGGTTGCCGACGCGCGGAGTTGCTCGGATGGTCACCGCGCGGTCGTGCGGAGGGGTATCAGGGGGTATCAGTCCTCACCCCGGACGATGTTCCACTCCGGCCCGGAGCGCATCGTCCCGGGGGTGCCCCGGTCCCCGACGGCGGGGAGGCAGGTCCGCAGCGCGGCCTTTCCGCGCAGGCGGCGGGCCTTCGACCAGCCGGTCTCGTAGTGACGGACGACGGGCTTCTCACTGGTGTCCATGGACTCCACGACTCATCATCTTCCTTCTGATTCCACTGCTGTTCGAGTGCCCGGCGAAAAACCGAACAAACCCGGCGCGGAACACCTGCGCGGTCGCGCCGAACTCCTCTTCCCCCACGTGGCGTTCGATTTTGCCATCTCAGCTGGGCCTCGCCATCGCCTTCACGAAGGCCCGTTCCACGTCGGCCGCCGACAGCACGCCGTAGATCTCGCCC
>NZ_JBEOXI010000162.1:0-19433 GCF_040296465.1 Streptomyces sp. NPDC002130 | reverse complement strand
GTCGCTGTGCAGCCGCCCGGGGCCGGGACGCTACCCGGCTCAGGACACCGGCTCGGGCACCGACGCGGGCTCGGGCACAGAGGCGGCCTCGCTGTGCTGCGATACGGCTTTCTGCAGCCGTGTGCCCTCGACGTCGAGGTCGGGCAGGATGCGGTCGAGCCAAGCGGGCAGCCACCAGGCGTGTCGTCCGGCGAGGGCGAGGACGGCCGGGACCAGGGTCATGCGGACGGCGAAGGCGTCGACGGCCACGCCGACGGCCAGCGCGAAGGCGATGGGCTTGATCAGGGCGTCGTCGAGGGGGAAGAAGCCGGCGAAGACGGTGAACATGATCAGGGCGGCCGCGGTGACGACCCGTACGCTGTGCCGCGCGCCGTGGACCACCGACCCGCGGGCCACGCCGGTGTGGACCCACTCCTCCCGCATCCCGGAGACGAGGAACAGCTCGTAGTCCATGGCGAGTCCGAACAGCACACCGATCAGGATGATCGGCAGGAAGCTGACGACCGGACCGGTGTGGTCCAGGCCGAAGGCGTCCGCCAGCCAGCCCCACTGGAACAGAGCGACGACCATGCCGAGCGCGGCGCCGACCGACAGCAGGAATCCGACGGCGGCCTTGAGCGGGATCAGCAGCGAGCGGAAGACCATGGTCAGCAGGATGAGGCTCAGGCCGACGACGATCGCCATGAACGGCAGCAGGGAGTCACTGAGCCGGTTGGAGACATCGATGTTGACGGCGGTCGTTCCGGTGACCGCGACCCTCGCTCCGGTCGTCTCGCGGATGTCCGGGGCCACGGTCCTTATGTCGCCGACGAGGCGGCCGGTGCGGGCGCTGTCGGGGCCGGTCTCGGGCCCGTTGACGGTGACCGAGCCCTTGGTGGGGGCGTCAAGCCCGACGATCATGCGCATGGTGGTGGACTTGCCGGCACCGTTGGGGCCGAGGAAGCCGGTGACCTCACCGGGCTTGACGGTGAAACTCAACGCGTCGACGACGGTCTTGTCGCCGTACCGTTTGGTCAGCTCACGCGCTTCGATCATGGGAGTGGGCCTTTCCCCTCGGAGTTGGCCGGGCGAACGCCGCGACCTGCGCAGTCGACGTTAGAAGCGCGACCCGCCCGAACCCTGGGACCAGGGGGGACACTTGATCGCCCGAGTGGTACCGCGGTTCCACTCGGCGCCGGTCACCGGTACGCGCGGCCGAACGCGCAGGCCAGCAGCTCGCACAGTCGGCGAGGACGATTGCGCGGTTCTTCCTCGCCGGATTCGACGGACTCGTGTTGCAGCACCTGACACACCCCGACGACGAGGCGGAACTCTCCTGTCTGCAGGCTTTGATCTCCTCCACGCTGGCCCTCGCCGGCGGTCGCATGGAGCTGGTCGCCGTGCCTCATGATCTCGTCGAAGGAGATCTGTCGAGCGGTTGATCCGCCCCTACAGGGTCGCTGGGCCGCGTGTGTGTCATGCGGGGTGGTGCGGCCCTGCATGGGCTCCGCAGCCTGGGACGGGCCTAGATTCCCTCCGTCGCCCTTTGCCGGCCAGGGGATGCGAACCCCGCCATGTCCTGAAGCGAGGCGTTCGAGACCCGAACGACTTCCTGATGGCCGCTGACGCCGCCGTCCCGGCGGATGCGAGCGAATTCGGCCTGGAGCAGGGAGGGGGCGGCGCAGGTGTGGCCTGGCCTGGTGTGCGACACCCGGAGGGGAGTCTCACGGGGGTGGCTGACGACCGTCACCGGCCGTATCTGCCTCGACCTGCTCGGCTCGGCGCGGGCCAGGCGCGAGCGTTACTGGTTCGTGGGATGGGGTCGTTGCTGGCAGCAGGCCCTGGCCGACCTCGGCGCGACCGGCAAACTCACCCGGCCGCCCCGACAGACTTCCTGCACATCCACAACCACCACCGCTGCCACACCGCACTCGGCGGCAGCCACAGATCAGCCGTACATGCGGGGTGGCAGGCCTTCGTGCAGTTCGGCCGGGCCTACGGCCGCAGCCCGCCGAAGGCGTCGAGGTAGCGCAGCCGCACAGATTCGTGTATCGGCGGCAGCGCCGTCACCTCCCCGTCCGACATGACTGCAGTGAGCCGCTCGAAGGCGGAGAGCAGCGAGCCCGCGCCGCCGCCCTCCTCGCAGAAGACGGCGAGCGTCTCCTCGTACGCGTAGTAGGGGCGGTACGGGATCTCGACCCGGTCCCAGTAGCCGTCCGTCTTACCGGCAGACAACCCGGTGGGGATGCCGTCGAACGCCTCCCTGGCCCGTGCCCGCGCGGCATCGGCTCTTTGCTTCTCGCCCGTCTCGATCCGCATCGGCACGGGCAGCACCCGGATGCTGCTCCGGTGGTGGTGCCGCGCCACGCTGCGGGCCACGGAGGCTGCACCTTCCAGGGACTGCTGGCTGAAGGTGAAGCAGTCCACCAGGACGTCCGGCATCTGAAGGGTGCAGATGTCCGCACTGTCGGACAATCCTGTCCGGCTGTCGATCAGCACGTAGTCGTACGTCGCCCGCATGTCGTCGCGCAGCGCGTCCAGGAAGACGCTGCCGCCGAGCCGCTCGTAGAAGTTGCCCCAGTCGAACGTGCTCACCGTGGCGGCGTACGACGGGCCCTGGCGGCCGGCGGACCTGGGCGCCAACAGAGCTACCTGACACAAGAGTGCACAACCTCCACTTGATCCACTCTGACTTGATCGGTGCCGAACCTGGCGCAAATGCACGTTCGATCGGTCACCCTCCGCGGCGCCTCATCCCCTGGTCGGCGCGAGAGGTACGAAGACTCGTTGTCGCGTAGGAGGGCCCACAGGACACTGACGCGCCGACGGGCGAGCGCGATAACGGCCTGTACGTGCTTAGAGCTCGTAACACGATCTTGTTTCCCAGCGGCCCAGGCGATCCGTCCGTTGGTGGTGAGTCAGCGCGGAGGGATCGGACGTCGTCCGTAGTAGGGCCTCACGGTGCTGGCAAGCTTGCGCTGGATTGACCGCAAGGTCCTGATCGTGGCCTCGTCGGTGAACCCCGTGGTCGTTGACCATTCGACGCCCGAGCCAGCGAGATCGCTGGCAAAGACAATCTCAGTTGCCAGGAGCGTTCGCGCCCAGTCCACTGCCTTGAGCGGAGCATCTTCACCGAGTGCAACGTTCAGCACGCGGCATTGGTCAAGCAGATCCTGAGCGTCCGAGAACCCCATGCCGACAGCGAGGGGGTCACTGCACCGCGCTGGCCCGCCCCACTCAAGGAGGGAACGCCGAAGCAGTTCGACCTCGTGCTCGGTCAAGAGCTCGCTCGCTCGCACCATGTGTTCTGGCAACAGCTCCACCCACTCCTCTGAGCCGAAGAAGATCACGCTACCTGTTCTTGAACCGTCTCCAGCAGATGAGGCCGCAAGCAGGGGAGACGAGGGCGTCGTGCAGGTCGAGGCGTCTTTCCCAGCGAACGGCCAGACGCTTGAAGTGATGCAGGAGCGAGAAGGTCTGCTCGACGACGTAGCGGAGCTTGCCCAGCCCCTTGATGTTCGGGGCGCCTGCGCGGACGGCCCGGCTTGCCGGCGACGGGCGGGATGCCGTCGACCAGGGCCAGGGTCTGAGTGACGTCGTTGACGTTGGCTGCGGTGGTGATGACCTTGAACGGGGTGCCGTTACCGTCGCAGATCAGGTGGTGTTTGCTGCCCGTCTTCCCGCGGTCGACCGGTGACGGGCCGGTGGCTTCGCCCCCTTCTTCGCGCAGATGTGAGAGGCATCCACGCAGGCCCGGGTCAAGTCCAGGGCGTCGGCTGCGTGCAACTCGGCGAGCGTGCCATCGACCCAGTCGGCGCCAGCAGGTCTGCCCGGAGCCGAACCCGACTTCCATGGGCAGCAGTTGCCAGCTGATGTCGTTGTAGAGCACGTACAGGATGCCCTGCAGGCACAGTCGGTCATTTACGGGCTTCGGGCCGGGTGCCTTCTCGGGCCAGGACGGCAGCAACGGCTCGATCAGCGCCCACAGGTCGTCGTCCACGATCCACGGTCGGTTCCCCACACCTCACGAACGGCGGAAACCTCATACAAGTCACGCTCCACCAGCGCACGTCCACAAGATCGTGTTACGAGCTCTAAAAAGGCGACTAGCGATCTCTCTCGAAGCCGACGCGCCCACCTCGCAACCATGCCTTCGCCGACCGAGGCCGCGTAGCCGGCCCTGCAGACAGAACCCCCGCCGGATCAAGCCGACGGGGGTCAACATCTGTCACGCCCGCCAGTCACTCTCCGGCGCAGCACCTTTCGGATCGGACGCAAGCGGCGGAAGCGGGCGATACTCCTGGCCTCCCGCATCCGTACGGCGCAGCCTCCTACCCCCACGCACTCCCAACTGGCCGAACATGAGTCGCTGTTCGGTCCGGGCCGCGCCCGCTGGGTCAGCATGGCCGAGGCTTTGGGATGGGGCGCAACCGACCGGCCCGTCCCCACCGTCTGCGCGGGCGGTGGACCCGGCGGCGGACCCGAACCGTTCCCGTCGGGCTCCCGCAAGACGCTGTCCGACGCACGTGAGCGCGGCACCTGGATGCCCCGGCCGGACGGAGTGGTCCAGCAGTCCCGCCGCGAAGACGCCGGATGGGCGGCCCGGCACGGCACACACGAGAACCGAGCCGCCGACGCTCCGGCGCCGACGTTCACCGCCGAGGCCCACCGCTGGTCCTGGTCCCTGCGCAGCAACAACCAGGCAAACGCCACCGTCCGTCCACTGTCCGAGCCGGCTGGCACGCTGTTCTTCGGGCACCGCGCGCACGAGTGCACTTGGATCGCCGAGCCCGCCTCACCGGCCATGGATGTCGACGCGCCAGCGGTTCCCGAGCCGATCCGGATCACCGCCCGCGAGGCAGGCATCCTGCAGACCTTCCCCGCCGACTATCGCTGGGCCGGCAACAAGGGCCAGCAGTTCTCCCAGATCGGCAACGCCGTACCGCCATTGCTCGCCGGCCACCTCCTCGCCCCGCACCTCGGTGTCGCCCTCGACCCCGACGACTTCATTCTCGCCGCCTGATGCCCCACACCCCCGAACCCGACGAACAAGACCTCGACGCCATCGCACCGCCGCAGCCGGTGTTCCACGTCGAGCAGGCCCTACTCGGCGCACTCCTTCTCGATCCCCACCGTCTCGACGACGTGACCGGCATCGCCGCCGACTCCTTCTCCACCGCCGCACACGCCGCCCTGTTTGCCGCGATCAGCACACTGCCTCCGCCCGACCCCGCCGAGCACGCGAAGAACACCAACTGGCTCGATCGCGTGCTCGCCACGGGACGCGGGCAGGCGCGCGGACTGACCGCCTCATACCTGCACACCCTCGTCCAGGTCTGCCCCTGGCCCCGCCACGCGTCCGCCTACGCGCGGATGGTCGAGGCCGAACATGCCCGCCGCCGTCTGGGGGCAGCCGCGGAACGCCTCGTCCAGACCGTCCGCGATGTCTCCCTCCCCCACCCCGTCCAGGCGGTGCTCGCCGAGGCCGACGCGCTCGCCGCGGTCGTGGACGACATTGCAGCCAGATTCCCGCCGCGTGCCGGTGTCCTGCCCCGCACCGCGGCACCATCGCCGACCGCCGCCCCCGACTACGCCGAGGCCGTCGAGGAGGAGCAGATGCTGCTCGCGACCGCCACCGCCAACCCCGCTGACATCGAGTCCGTCCGGTGGCTGCTCCCTGAGGACCTCACCCTGCCCTTGCACGCCGGCCTGTGGCAGTGCCTGACCGCCCTGACCCGCCGTCGCGAGCCCGTCGACCCCGTCACTGTCCTGTGGGAGGCTCAACAGCGCGGCCTGCTCGACGGAAGCGAACCGGACGACGTGCTCCAACTGCTGGCCGAACCTGCCGGCTCCGTGGAGCACTGGGGCGAGCTCGCCTTGCAGCGCTCCGTCCTGGCCACCGCCGATCACACCGGCCGGCGCATCGAGGCGTACGCCGGAGACCCTGCGAACACCCCGTTCCAGCTGGTCGTCGGCGCCCGCCGCTCCCTGGCCGACATCGGCGCCGTCCGCACCCGCTGGCATCACGCCACCGGAACGGTCCCGACGCCACGAGCGCGACCGGCGCCCACCACCCGTGCCGGCCCGCCAGCAACGACGGCCGCGAACACTGGCCGCGCGCGAGCAACCAGGTGACACGCCAGTGGCCGGACCCGAAGGCCCGGCCATCGGCAGAAGAGACGACATCTCAGCGCGACCCCCCTCGTCAACGCCCAGGTTCGCCTCGACACTCCCCCACCCGTCACAGCCCCGTGACCGCCGTCCTGGTCGGCTCCCAGGCCCATGTTGCCGGCCAAGCGGTCGACAGGTGATCACGCCGCCCCGTAGCTCGCCCGGAACAAATCCTGTGCTCGCTCGATGTCCTTCGGCGTACGGAGCCGCACCTCCAGATCACCCGTCCCGTGGTGACCGAGCCCGGAGACGTCCCGGGTGAAACCCGGAACGAGGTCGACCTCGGTAGGGTCGACCTTCAGGTAGACCAGCAGGTTTCTGCGCTGCGGCGGGCAGAGGCAGGCGAAGTTCCGCAGCCGCTGGTACGCCCAGTAGGTCTTGCGCTCGACGCGGTTCACACCGTTCCCGAGCCCAAGGAGAGTCTCGTCGACAGCACTCACCAGCTCCCTCATCGGCGCGCTCTCGCCGTCGGTTGCAGCCCGGACCGCCGTCTGGCGGCGTGGCCGGCGTCCGACCTGCATACCGGCGCTCACGGACGCAACGGTCTCTAGGCTGAGCAGGTCGCTGCCAAAAAGTCGGTAGCGGACCAGGTCGATCCAGCGCCGGTGCTCGCGCACGGCATGCAGGTCGTACCGCGTGAAGTCGCCAGCGATACAGATCAGGCGTGGGCCGCTCCACAGAACCTGGGACGCGGCCGTCACCCCGAGCCGGTCGCGGACCAGGTGCTCGAACTCGACGCGGTGATCCATCAGCCACGACAGGTAGAACAGGCCCTGGTTGATCACCCCTGCGTCGATGCCCCGCTTGTATTCGATGATGACCGGCGACCCGTTCTCGTCCAGCCCGAGCGAGTCGATCCGGCCCCCATGAACCGGCCCCGTGCCGTACTCACTTGCCAGGAACCGCACCCCCAGCAGCGTCTCCATGTGCATCTCGACGAGGCCCTGCACCTCTGCCTCGGCATCAGCAAGCTGCGGTACAACCTCCGTCATGCCTCTCTGCATGTCGAACAGCTTGAGCCCCACTACTCCCCCATCACGACCAGGTGACAGTGGAGAACGTCGCAGGACTCAGCGATATTTCCGTCGTGATCAAAATGGGCACGCGTACGCGTACCGCTGAGCGATGATGTTCAGAGAGTGACCGAGTTGATCGGGGGGAACGGCAATGCATCTGAGCCGAGTTGTGGTGAGCGGCCTGCGCGCCAGCGCACAGCACCCAATGAGCTGCGACCTACCCGGCAGGTTCAGTGTGCTGATCGGAGCGAACGGTGCCGGCAAGACGACGCTCACGGACGCGCTCTACTTGGCACACCCCGGAAACCGGTTCCCCGTGCTGCCGCGACCGACTTCAGCCGTGCTGTCGCCACCGGATACGGGTGTGCCCCGCAGTATCGACATCACGTATGCGCTGAGCGATACCCTCGAAGCGGAGGGACGGCTGGGTCGCGAATTCCACACGACGGGCCATCGACGGCTCGGCGGAGACGCTGAAACCTGGACCGTCTCGCTGCACCCCCAGCTGGGGACAGTCACCTCTCGAATGGTCAGTCAGCACGGACTTGCCCCGAAGCTCGACAACTTCAAACTGATCTATTTACCCGCTTGGCGCCAGCCGTTGGACGAACTGGCCCGACGGGAAGCACGCATCTTGGTCGAGCTCCTCCGGGCGCGGCAGCAGGAACTGTATGGAAGTCGCAACTTGGTGGCACTGAGAGCCCGCGCCTCCCGGCTTCTGGAAGACCTCGCAAAGGACAGCTTGATCGACGTCGTGGAAGCGCGCATCGGCGAGCACTTGGGCAGGCTGTCTGCCGGCGTCAGTCCTCAGTGGCCCTACATTCGTGGGCAAGTCATCGACGACGCCTACCTCGCACGCGTCCTGGAGGTCATGCTCGCCGTCGTCGAAGGGCGCTCGGAAGCGCGTCCCTTGGAAGTCTCTGGACTGGGATATGTAAATCTGCTGCACATCGCGGTGACATTGGCGGCGATACCCGATTCCACCGAAGCACCCCTCGACATCCAGGACTCATCGGGCGTCCTAGGACATGAGGGGGCTGGCTCGGAGGAAGAGCAGGCTCAGCAGGCATTTGAGAATCTGGTCCAAGCGCAGGCCGAGGCGGCAGCGGAGGAAGACTCCTTCTTCTCCACGGCTCCCTTCCACGCAACGATCGTCATAGAAGAGCCCGAGGCTCACCTCCATCCTCAACTGCAGCATTCACTGGTCCGCTACCTACGCAAGACCGTGAGGAGAAGGCCAGAGCTGCAAGTTATCCTCTCGAGTCATGCGACCGACATCATCACTGCCTGTGACCCGCAGGAGTTAGTGGTCGTACGTCGCACAGGGCGGGGAAGTGTCAGCCGCTGCGTGAGAGACGTCGTGCCTGACCAGCATCGTGAAGCCACGCTACGGATGACCAAGCTGCACCTCGACGCGAGCCGTTCAGCAGCACTCTTCGCTGAACGACTGCTTCTGGTCGAGGGGGTCACGGAAGCCGCCGTGGTACGAGAATTCGGCCGGATCTGGGCCGTCGGCGACGAGACGAAGGAAGCCTTCGTCGATGCGCTGAGCATCGTCCCTATGGGAACCAAAGTCGGACAATGGGCTGTCCGCCTCCTCGCTACACGCGGAGCAGAGCTCTGTACGAAGCTGGCCATCCTCCGCGACAGCGACAGCAGCTTGCCGTTCGACAGCGCACGGGATTCACCCCAGTGGCTCTCTGAGCATGATCCATCGATCGTCCAAGCCTTCATCAGCCACCCCACGCTTGAACCGGCTATTACGCCGGGCAACGAGCACCTCATCGCAGCGGCGCAACAAGCTATCGACCCTGAGCATCCGTTGACCGAAATCTCCGTCGACAGTGTTACGGCCTACTTCCGCAGCCGACGAGCTGGGAAGGACGGCGAGCAGGGAGCCAAGGAGGGACGAGGCGCACGGCGCAAGGCCGAGTTCGCCCTGACGTTTGCTGCGTTGCTGCGTGATGCCGCCGACTCCGGATCCGGTCAGGCTGCCGGATTCTCGACCATCCGCGTGCCCGACCACCTCAAGGACCTCTTCGACTTCCTTTACCCGGGTGGACCGAGGTCCGCTGCCGCGGAGGACGCGAACTTCGCCACGGATCCGCCCGCTTGGCTTGCGCCGGACGACATCTGGGATGCAGTTCCAGATCTGATCGACTGGGATGACCTCGAAGAGGTTGTCTGGGAGCAGCAAGAGCCCGCCTTGCACGAAGCGAACGATGAGCAGGAAGACTTCGACACAGATTGGGGTGCGCTGCCGTCCTGGGACGAGCTGCTTCCTGCTCGTCCGACACAACCCCATCCCGCAGACGGCCGTGGTGCCTGGCCCACCGCCCAAGGATCATTCCCCGAGCAATGGCCGGGAGCTCACAGCAATGTCTAAGCCCGGTGCTGGAATCGAGAGCCTGACACCAAGCCAGCTTCTTGCCACCGGCAGTCCGCACCGTCTTGTGTACGTGGAAGCAGCGCCTGGCTCGGGAAAGACCACCGTATCGGCACTGCGGTTCGGGCTGCACCGCTTCGCGACCACCGCTGACCAGCGCGCAGTGGTAGCCGTCAGCTTCACGCGGTCGGCAACGGAAGAACTACGGAATCGAGTCGTTCGGCATTGGGGCCCGTCTGCGGTGAGTTGGCCCCACCGCATCGTGACCCTGGACACCCTGCTGTGCGACCTCCTCTCTCACCTCCTCAAAGAGAAGATCCTGCAATGGCCGCAAGGCCACACCGACCTTGACGTGCTCGATACCTGGCGCACAGCCCTTCCGTTGAAATACGGACGCATCAAGCCCGTACTGAAAGTATCCGAGCACCGACAGGTCGTCATCAGAACCATTGACGAGCAGAAGCCCGGCAGCCACCCGTCCGCCCCGGACTTCAAGAACGCGATCCTCGAAGGTAGATGCACGCACGACAACGTACGAGAGGTTCTGCAGGAAGCCCTGAGAATTAACGAGGCAAGGGCAGCACTGACCTCTTACTTCAGGAATACCATGAGGTCCCTGACAGTGGACGAAGTCTTCGACGCGAACGATCTCGACAGGGAGATTCTCTCAATTGCCACACCAGGGTGCCGATCGCTAACCCTAGTAGGTGACCCATGGCAAGCCCTCTACCAGTTCAGAGGAGCACGCCCAGCGGCTATGAAGACTTTCATCCACGCGAACAAGTTCACCACACACACCCTGCACGAATCATTCCGCTGGGGAAGCGAAGAACAGGCATTCTTAACAGGGCGCCTACGTCAACGGATTACGGTTTACCTCACCCCGGGATCACCACACGTCGCCGACGTAGTCATTGCGCATAAGTGGCAATCCCTATGGGATGCCCATTCGCACGTACTCCCTCTGGCCATCAAGACTCGTGTCGGAAAAGTTCAGGAAGCAATATGCACACTACTTCTCAATGAGATCACCCAGCGTGCGCTGGGCCTTCAGGCAGTCTTCCTTCACGATGCCCTGTCTACCCTGGGGCTGGACATAGACGATCTAGCGACGCGCCTCCGCCCTTGCCTGCGAGTGGCTGTCTCCCAGCTGACAGACGGCCACCCTCCTCGGCAGGTATGGCAAAATCTCTCAGGGCAGCTTGCTGACCTGAACCTGGCAGTTCCCCCACAACGCTATGCACGGGCACCTCTCGCGGATCTGGCCCGACTGCAGACCAGGCTCGCGGATGATCGGCTGGTCCCTGGCCTCACGTGCCACCAATCCAAAGGGCGAGAGTGGGACACAGTGGCCATAAAACTAAGCGTCGCGGACGCATCAGCCCTAGCACAGGGACTAGACCCTGACGACGCAGACCATCGAGCCCTGTACGTGGCACTCACGCGTGCGCGTCTTCGCACGGTGGCACTCTGACTCGCGGCGGTGGTCCAGATATCCCTCGATCGGAAGACTAACTTGCTTCGTCGGCATAACCCCAGCCCTCACCTGCAACCAGCGACCTACCAAAAAAACAACACTCAGGCGCGATATCCGTCATCGCCCCAAAGGGAACGACTTGTTAGAGGTCGTTTTATGCCGGCGTTTTATAGGTGAATCTGGCGTTTGGTCTGCGGTGTCGGTGAGGAACACGGGAAGCCCCGTCGGGACAGGGTGACCACATGGGGCCCTGCCCCGACGGGGCTCGGTCGGCCGGGCGGCGGGTTACCGGCGCCCGGCAGAGGCCGGTGCCGTGTGCGACACTTTGCGGCTCAGCCGAAGTTCACGTCGCTGCACCACATGTAAGCCTGGTCGAGGTGCGAGGCCTGCCAGATCACGAACACGATGTGGTGTCCGGTGTAGCCGGAGGTCCGGACGGGGAACGTGATGTCCTTCGCCGGGGCGAAGCGGCCGGTCTGCGTGATGAAGTCGAGGTTGCTCCAGCCCAGGGTCTGGGTCTTGGGGCTGAAGCCCTGCTTGCTCACGTAGACCTTGAAGTAGTCGGCACCGTGGGACGCCTGGTCGTACAGGTGGACCGAGAAGTTGTTGCCGATGGTGGTGGTCTTCCACGGTCCGGGCTTGTTCAGGCTGTCATTTCTGGAGAGGTTGTTGCTGCAGAGCGTCCCGTCGGGCGTCCGCGCCTGAAACTGGCCGCCGAGGCCGTCGCGAAGCGCGCTCATCCAGTTCCACATGGTGTCGGGGTTGGCCTGGAAGGCCTGCCAGCACATGGGGCCTTGGGTCTGCATGGCCGGGTTCGTGTGGTTGCTACCCCAGGTCTTCCAGCACTGGTACGCGCGGGTAGCGGGGCCGACGACGGTGCCGTGGGCCTGGGCGGGGGTCGACGAGGCGAGTGCGCCGACAACGACGGCGAACAGCATGACGAGCGCCTGGAGAGGCCGGCGGAGCGACGACCGCGAACGCCCGGTTAACGGACTCTGGTTGCGCATGTGGGGGGACTCCTTCCAGTTGCGAGGCTGTCGTGGGAGCGCTCCCAACGGTAGGACTTCTGAGTGAGATGTCAATGAAGCAAACGGAGTTGCTTACAGGGTGGGCGGCTAAGAGCTGTCCCGTAACTGGACGGCGCACCCCTTGCCGATCCCGGATCGGACCGTGTCAGTGGCTAGTGACAGGATCGAGGGGTGCTGATCAAGGGATACGACGTCGGCCCGTTGGTGCCGGGCGAGTCACTGCTGGTCCACCCGGGCTTCTGGTCGAACTACCTCCTGGCAATGTGCAGCGATGGGGGGTGTCCCGAACGCCCGGTTCCAGAGTGGTTCGGCGAGGACGGCCCCGATGTCGATGCCCTGTCCGAGGTCCTCTTCGATCCTGGGCGCTGGCCAGCGTTCAGGGTGCCGGCAGAAGACGGCCCCGGAGCCGTGGTGATCTACCGCAACCTGGATGGCGATTACGGCACCGACTACCTCCTCACCCATCCAGGCAGAAGCTACGCCGAGCAGATCGCCAGCTGGGACGGAGATTTCTCGGGCACTGGGCTGACATGGCACGAACTGATCCGGATTGCTGACAGCCCGTCGCTTGCGGACGCAGGCGTCCAGGACACGGCCACCCGCTTCCTGCTGCTGCTTCCCCTCCTCACCGACCCGGACGTGCCGGAAACAGCATCAGCAAGGCTTATCGCCGCCCTGACCGCAGTCGGCGCGCCGCAAGACACTGCCTCCATCGCGGCGGAGCACCTCCTGGCCCACCTCACGAGGAGATCCCGACACGACCCCACGTGGGCGTCTCCGCTGAGCGGCAGCTGAGAGGTGGGCCGAGCCGCCAGCCACACCATGAAACGATCTTGGTATGGCTGGTGTGATCACGGCGTCGGAAGCTTCCTGGATAGCCCCGTTCTCCGGGCTGAGCCCTCGCGCCTTCGGGAAGCTGGTAACGGTTCTGCGGCGCCAGGGTGCGGACGCGGTCCGCAAGGGCCGGCCGTGGAGCCTTCCGCTGGAGAATCGTGCCCTGCTGGTCGCGGCCTACTGGCGAACGAACCTCACAATGCGGCAACTCGCTCCGCTGTTCGGGGTGTCGAAGTCGGCGGCGGACCGGATCATCGACCACTTCGGGCCGATGCTCGCTCTCCAGCCCCCCAAACGGTTCGCCAAGGACACCGTGCTCATCGTCGACGGCACCCTGGTACCCACCCGCGACCACACCATCGCCGAGCGGTCGAAGAACTACCGGTACTCCACCAACCACCAGATCGTCATCGACGCCGACACCCGCCTGGTCGTCGTGGTCGGCCAGCCGCTCGCCGGGAACCGCAACGACTGCAAGGCATGGGAGGAATCCGGCGCCAAAGCCGCCGTCGGGAAGACCACCACGATCGCCGACGGCGGCTACCCGGGCACCGGATTGGTCATCCCGCACCGTCGGCAGCGCGGCCAGACCGAACTCCCGGACTGGAAAGAGGACCACAATAGGTCCCACAAGCACGTCCGCGCCCGGGTCGAGCACGTCTTCGCCCGCATGAAGACCTGGAAGATTCTCCGCGACTGCCGCCTCAAAGGCGACGGCGTCCACCAGGCCATGCTCGGCATCGCCCGCATGCACAACCTCGCCCTCGTCGGATAGACCAGCGGGCCGCACCGCAGCCGACCATGCCTGAGACGACTCGGAGATCATTTACGGGACAGCCCTTAGCAGGGAATCTGCCGTAAGCCGGGAGTCAGAATTGTTTGCGGGACCGGAAAACGATGATGCGGCCTGGACCGGTGTGTCTGGCCTGCAACGCCACCCTCTCCTGGCGCGACCCGACACTTCCGGTCCCGGGGCCGGCCGGACGGGTCAGACCCCGGGACCGAACACAGCGGTGGCGGTCAGATCTGGTAGGCGACCAGAGCCATCATGCCGACCTCCCCGTGGTACGCGTTGTGGCAGTGCAGCATCCACTGGCCGGGGTTGTCGGCGTCGAAGATGACGGAGAGCTTCTTGTTGGGCAGCACGATGGCGGTGTCCTTGCGCGGGCCGCTGTCCCCGAGCTGGTAGGTGTGCCCGTGCAGGTGCATCGGATGCCACATCTCCGTGCTGTTGACGAAGTCCAGGCGGACGCGCTGCCCTTCCTCGACCGTGAGCGGATTCGCGGTCGGGTCGGCCATGTCGTAGGCCTTGCCGTTGATGGTCCAGTTGTACTTGTCCATGCCGCCGGTCAGCTCGACGCGGTGAACTCGGTCCACCTTCTTGGCCGGCAGGCGTACGTCGCCGGCCCCGCGCAGCTCTGACGTCGTAAGGATCTTGCCGTTCAGTTCCTTCGGGCGGACGGTGGCCTTCGGTGCACCGCCGGATGCCGTACGCACCAGGGCCATGCCGGTGGCGTCCTTGCCCTCGGCCAGTGCGACGAGCGGGAAGACTCCGTCTCCCAGGGTGACCAGGACGTCGTACCGCTCCCCCATGCCGACAAGCAGGGCGTCCACCTGCTGGTGCTCGACGGGGAAGCCGTCAGTGTGGGTGATGGTCAACTGGTGGCCGCCGAGCGCCACTCGGTACGCCGTGTCGCCGCCCGCGTTGATGATGCGCAGCCGGATTCGTCGGCCAGGCTTGCCCCGATAGACGGCGGGGTCGGCGGGAACACGGCCGTTGACCAGGTGGTACGGGTACTTCACGTCGCCGGCGTCACCGCCGAGCAGGTCGCTCTCTGCGCCCATCAGCATGAACTTCATCGGCATGCCACCGGACGAGGGCGAGGCGGACGGGGGCGGCGAGTCGTCCCCCATGTCCATGCCCCCCATGTCGTGGCCCTCATGGCCGCTGGAGCTGGAGTGCCCGCCCATGTCCATGCCGCCCATGCCCTGCCGCAGCTCGGCGAGGACCTCGTCGGGGGTGCCGGTGACTCCGTCCACCCAGTCGTCGAGGACGACAACCCATTCGTCGTCGTACGGCAGCGGTTCCTTGGGGTCCTCGACGATCAGCGGCGCGTACAGGCCCCGGTCGAGCTGGACGCCGACGTGGGGGTGGAAGAAGTACGTTCCGGGGGCGTCGGCGATGAAGCGGTAGGTGAAGTTGGCGCCGGCGCGTACGGCTTGCTGGGTCACCGGGGGTACGCCGTCCATGTCGTTGCGCATGGCTATGCCATGCCAGTGGATGGATGTGGCGGTCTTGTTCGGCAGTTGGTTGGAGAGTTCGGCGGCCAGTGTGTCGCCGACGGACAGGCGGATCTCCCTGCCCGGGGCCTGACCACTGAAGGCCCAGCTCCTGGCCATGACGCCGCCGCCGAGGTCGAGCATGGCGGGCGCGGCGGCCAGGATCACCTTCTGCGTCCTGCCGGTGCCCTTCCGCTTCTTCTCGGTTGCGGCGACTGCCGAGCCGGAGGGGTTGACGAGGGTGGGTGTCGCACTGGATCCGCTACTGCAGGCGGCGAGCGCGCCGGCGCCCGCGACGCCGAGCCCGGCGAGCAGGACGGAGCGGCGGTTGATGCTGTTCATGGACTTCCTCGATCTCAGTGTGCGCATGCGGGAGTTGGCGTGCTGAGACGGCTCCTCGGCAGGACATGGGCACGAGGGCGCCGTGGGGCACGGCCTAAATGCGCAGTTGAGAGAGAACGGACAGGTCCGGGGGCGCTCGGTCGTCCCTACCGGCGGATCTTGGCCCTGTGGCGACCGCTTCGGCAGCGGCGAGACCCCACGGCACCGAGTTCTGTACCGGCACCGGGAGCTTCACGATCTCGAGGCTCCCGGTCGAGCAGTGCTCCATGGCCATACCGGAGCAGGGCGGCCCGCCAGCACTGCTCGTTTTCGGCGCGGCAGCGTGACTCGGCTCTGCGGCCTGCCCTGCGGTGCCTGCGTGCCCATGCCCGGCCATGGGCGTAGCCGGTGCGGCATGGCCGCTCGCCATCACCATGCCGGGCGTCATCACGTGCATGGCGGACGTAGCGGTCGAGCCCATCGATGCGGCGGCCGTCTCATGGTGAATCAGCACGGCGAGTGCCGCGAGCAGAGCGATGACGGCGGCCCGCACCCAGCGGACGACGCCGTACGCGGCGTGAGTCCGCGGGGCCAAAGCTCCGCGTACGGTCATCGCTTTCCCTCTGAGTTCCAGTGAGACGACTGCCGCCAATATACCCGGAGGGGGTAAGCAGCGCTTCCGGGACAGCAACGGGCGCACCCGTCCGCAGCACCCTCACGTCTGAGGCGCGGACCCCGCATTCGCGATGCGGCCCTCGCGCTGCGCTTCCTGCTTTCGCTGCCCGAACGAGGTGACGCCCCGCGGCTTGTACACCGCGAGCACCATGGCCAGCAGCAACACGACCAGCGCAAGCACGGAGTGCAGCACAGGAGAGAAGTTGCGGACCGAGGACAGCTCAGCATCCGGGTCCGCCGCCCTGTGCGCCATGGACCTGAACGTCCCCATATAGATCAGCAGAACGACGGTGGCCACCACGTTGATCAGAAGCTTGAACAGGACCCAGTAGTGCCGGAAGAGGCCCCAGGGCGTCCCCACCGACTGGACGATGCCGGTGAGCAGCGCGGCAAAGGCCAGCGGGACAAGGGCGCACCAAGCGGCCGGCTCCATCACGAGGTAGACGCCACGCACCGTCGCCGGGTCCTGGCTGGTTGTGCCGATCACCGCCAGGGCGAGAAAGGCCACGACCGCGCCGAGCCAGCCGACCGATGACGTGACGTGTGCGATGAGGGCCAGCTTGCGCAGCCGGGGCGGCATGGTCATCCGATGCCCCTGGTGGGCGGTCCGGCGGTTGCGGATACGCCGGACAGCGGGGCCTGTCCCCCCAAGTGCCGACCCGGACCGTGCTCCCCCGGCCCTATGAGCAGATGAAGCACCACGAAGAGAAGGACCACTACCAGTGCGACGAGCCCAGCCTTCACCCAGCGCGGCGCTCCCGCACTCGGTGCGCTGCCAGAAGTCTCATCGGTCTTCTTGCGACTGGTCGGCTCCTGGGACGGATCCACCATGAGGGGTTCTCCTTGTCTCGCCAGGCCTGAGCGGCGTCTGGTCGAACGAGCTCAGCTTTATCGAGACACTTTGTCGCTGTCAAACCATCGTGTCCTCACCTCGGCATCCCGTACGCTTTCTGCGTGCCGAAGCTGTGGAACGAGACGATCGAGGCGCACCGCCGCGAGGTGCGCGACGCCATCCTGGACAGCACCGCCGCCCTGGCGGCCGAGAAGGGCCCTCTGTCGGTGACGATGTCTCAGATCGCACAGAAGGTCGGCATCGGGCGGGCCACGCTGTACAAGTACTTCCCGGACGTCGAAGCGATCCTGCACGCCTGGCACGCTCGCGAGATCGCCGGTCACCTCGACCGACTGGCGGAAGTCCGGGACCGGACCGGCGGGCCGGGCGAGCGCCTCGAAGCGGTACTGGAGGCCTACGCCCTCATCAACCATTCATCGCACGGCCACCACGACACGGATCTGGGAGCGTTCCTGCATCGAGACAGCGGCGACCACCTCGCCCACGCCCACCGACACCTTCAGCGTATGGTTCAGGAGCTGCTGACGGCGGCAGCAAAGGCCGGCGACGTCAGGGCCGACATCCCGCCCGCCGAACTCACCCGCTACTGCCTCAGCGCCCTGGCAGCAGCACGAACCCTGCCGTCCGAGGCCGCCGTCCGCCGCCTGGTCACGGTCACCCTCGCCGGCGTGCGCCCTTCACCGCACTGACTCCCAGGGAGAGCTCTCGACACCTTTACGGGCGATGCGGTGCTGGATGCCTCGCTGTGACAGCCATTGCCGCAGGTGGCGGTAGTCGTAGCCCTTGTCTGCGTGGAGCTTGCCGGGCTTGCGTCGGCGAGGTCCTCGGCGGGACCGGATCGGAGGTATGCCCTTCACGAGAGGAATCAGAGCGTGGCTGTCATGAAGGTTGGCGCCTGAGATGCCGATGGACAGGGGCAGACCGGTCCGCTCGGTGAGTAGATGGACCTTCGAGCCGTACTTGCCCCGGTCCACAGGATTCGGACCTGTCAGGTCCCCTTTTAAGGGCCCGCATGTTCACCGAGTCGATCGCGCACCGCGACCAGTCCAGGTCGCCGCAGGATCCGAGTTCGTCGAGGACCAGGCGGTGGAGCTTGGCCCAGACTCTGGCCTTCGTCCACTCGGTGAACCTGCGGTGGGCCGTCGCGCCGGATGGCCCGAACGACGCCGCGGGCAACTGCTGCCATGTGCAGCCCGAGGTCGCAACGAACGTGATCGCGGCCAGTACCTCCCGGTCACCGTGCCGTCGCCGACCGCCACCCTGAGGCCGCGACGGTGCCTCCGGAACCACTCGCTGGAACAGTTGCCACAGTTTGTCCGGCACTAGCCGCTCGACGACCCCCGCCACGGTCAACAGCCTACTCATCCATTGTCTGTCCCCCCATCTTTTACGCTGGTCAGCGATCCGCTTCTCTCCTGCAGGCCGCAAGCGACTGGCACATAGCCGATGAGCCATGTCGGGCCTTGGCGCTGTTGAGGCGGTCTACGGTTGACCATGGTTGTCGGTAGGGGGATCTATGCAGGACGCGAGCAAAGTAGCGAATGCCAGTCCGGAGTGGTCTGCGCTTCTGGAGGCCGTCTTTGCCACGGGGAAACGGTTGGGTGTGCGCTCCAGCGACGCACTCCGGCCCGTTGATGTGGTGGAGGTGAGTGTCGTCGCCTCGATCCGCCTGCCCAGTGGCCGGCTCATGGTGGACACTCCCTGGCCGGAAGGCCGGCCCGGTCGCGAGTTGGCAGAGCGGATACCTCCGGGAACGTACGACGTGGAAGCATCCTGGGTCGAGGCACCTTACGAATTCATGGGGGAGTCCTTCAACGGCCGGGAGTGCGCGGCAGTGCGTCTGCTCGTACGGAACGAACCGGTATCCGTGTGGGAGATGGCTCTCGGTGTGGACGATGACATTGAGCAGCTCGTCTCTGGCGATGAGATCGGCTTCGAGACGGACACCGCGATGGGGGCTTTCGCTGACGCTTGCGGTTGGCAGGCCCTCACCGAGCCCTTCCGACAGTTTTGGGAGAGACACGAGCAGCTTCCTGGGGTCGCCATCGACCGTGAGACCGAGAAGGTGCGCTCTGGCGAGTTTGAGATGGTCACCCACCATGCCAGTCAGGCGGATCTACTCACCTTCCCCGCCGAGGAAGGCGTGACGGCCGTATGGATTGGGCGCACGGCAGCCGGTGAGGTCGCGACCGTAGCCGTCGCCCCGTATCTGTCCTGGCTGGCGTAAGCGGCCGGGTAGCGGGCGAGCTGAGCAGGCTGCTCGCTGAGCCTCGCCGGCACCCCAACCTGCTGCCGAGCTCACCAATTGAGATGACTTTTTAGACCGTGTCCTACGTGGTGAGGCGTCGTTGACCTCGGTATGGGGCGGGATACGTGGAGTTGGATTGTTCCGGACGGGCTGTGGGAGATCGCG
>NZ_JBEOXI010000161.1:0-19601 GCF_040296465.1 Streptomyces sp. NPDC002130 | reverse complement strand
GGCTCAGGCGGGGTGGCGGCTCCGGCACCTCGGGCAGGGCGCGGCTCAGGAGGCGTCGCGGCGCCGGTGTTCCGGGCGAGCTGCGGCCCCGACGGGGTTGCGGCTGCGGCACCTCGGGCAGGCTGCGCCCCCGGCGTGGTCGTCGCGTCGGTGCCTCGGGCGTGCTGCCGCTCAGGTGGGGTCGTGGCGATCGGCTCGGCCGTGAAGTGGCTGGAGCCGTCCGGGTCGACCTGGAGCGGGACGACGTAGCCGATGCGCTCGTCGCGGATCGTCGCGAGGACGGGATGGCCGGTGGCGAGGGCGATGTGGTGGAGGCGGTTCAGGACGGCCCGCTGGATCTCCTCGCCGGGGGCCGCGAAGACCGGGACCCCGCCGACGGAGGCACCGTCGGACACCCCACCGGCTCCCCCGCCGACGTCCGTGCCGGCCCCGGGGACATGGACGTCGATCGGCGCCGCCGGTGTCGCCGCGTGTGCGGCCTGCTTCTGTTCCCGCTTCTTCTCGCGGCTGAGTCGCGACATCGTCCCCTCACTGGGCGTCGTACACCTACTGTCGAGTGTGTCCGCTCGCCCCCGTTTCTCACGTCACCACGGTGTCACAGGCTCGTCCCAAGGGCCGTCGGCCCCGGCGCGGCCGTCGGGGAGGGCATGAGAACCGGGCGTACGAGGGAGGAGAGGGGCATGCACACAGGCATGCGACAGGGGCCGGAGATCTGGCTGCGCGGTCCGGTGACCATCCCGGGGCCGCCGGAGCACGCGCACGCCCATGCCGCGGCACGGCGTTTCTCCTGGGTCGGCACACACGGCGGCGCGGGCGTCTCCACCCTCGCCGCGGTCTACGGCGGTCATGACAGCGGACGGTCCTGGCCCGGGCCCGGCGATCCCCCGTCGGTGCTGCTGGTCGCGCGGACCCACGCGGCGGGGCTCGACACGGTCGCCGGGGTGGTGGAGATCTTCCGGCGCGGCCAGGCCCCGCCGGGGCTCGACCTGGACGCCGTCGTGCTCGTGGCGGACGCCCCGGGCCGGCTGCCGCGCCCGCTCGCCCAGCGGGTCAGGTCGCTGGAGTCGGTGATCGACGTGTACCGCGTGCCGTGGGTGGCGTCCTGGCGGCTCGGTGAGCGGGGCCACCCGCCGCGCGAGACGGCGGCCCTGGCCCGG
This sequence comes from Streptomyces sp. NPDC002130, assembly GCF_040296465.1. Classification (NCBI taxonomy): domain Bacteria; kingdom Bacillati; phylum Actinomycetota; class Actinomycetes; order Kitasatosporales; family Streptomycetaceae; genus Streptomyces; species Streptomyces sp. NPDC002130. Next base: position 18,444 of record NZ_JBEOXI010000161.1, on the reverse strand, counting down.
CTGACGGGAGCGGCACGCTGACGGCCGTACCCCTGTCGGCCGTACCGCTGTCGGCCGGGGAGATCGCGGCGGGCGTACGGGCCCGGGAGCTGCGTGCGACGGACGTGGTCGAGGCGGCCCTGGCCCGGATCGAGCAGGCCGATCCACACCTGTGCGCGTTCGTCGAGGTGTGGGGCGAGGAGGCGTTGCGGCGGGCCGGTGAGGTGGACACCCGGCTCGACCGGCGGGGCGCTGATCCGTCCCTGCCGCTGGCCGGTGTGCCGATCGCGGTGAAGGGGAAAAACGGGCTGCGTGCGGTGGGTCCGCTGCTCTCGGCCGGTGGTGTGGCCGTGGGAGCCACGTCCGTGCCCGGGCCGGGGACGCCGTGGCAGACGTGGGGGCTCGGGGCGCGGGGCCGGACCGTCAATCCGTGGCGGGCCGACCGTACGCCGGGCGGCTCGTCGGCCGGCGCCGCGGCGGCCGTGGCGGCCGGGCTGGTGCCGCTGGCGACGGGTAGCGACGGAGCCGGGTCGGTGCGGATCCCGGCGGCGTGGTGCGGGGTGGTCGGTCTGAAGACGACGAGCGGGCGGCTGCCGTCGGCCGACCGTACGGGGCTCGCCGTACCGGGGGTGCTCGCCCGCTCGGCGGCGGACGCCGGGCTGTGGTGGGGGGTGATGTCCGAGGAGCCGGTGCCGGCCGAAGCGGCCCTCCCCGTCACGGCCGTCTGGTCCCCCGACCTCGGGTTCGCCGGACCCGACCCGGAGCCCGTGGCGCTGGCCCGGGCTGCGGCGGAACGGCTCGAGGCGGCAGGGGCCGTACGACTCGTACGGCCACGGAGGCCGCTGCGGCTGGCGGACCCCGGGCCGGCCTGGCTCGCCCTGCGCACTGCCGGTGCCGATCCGGCCGGGGCCGAGCGCGTCCGGGCGGAGAACGGCCGGCGGCTCGCCGGAATCTTCAGCGAGGCCGAGCTGTTGCTGACCCCGACGGCACCCACCGCCCCGCATGGTCACGAGGGGCCCGGGGACCGCTACTCCACCTCTCTCACCTGGGCGTTCAACCTCAGCGGGCACCCTGCGCTGAGTCTGCCCGCGGGCTTCGGCGGCGATGGCTGCCCGGCCGGACTCCAGCTGGTGGCGCCGCACGGACGGGAGGCGCTGTTGCTGGCCGTGGCGCGGGCGGCGGAGACGCGTCAAGGGCTGACACCCCGGGCGGCGATCCCTCGAGCGCACCCCTGACGGGCACCCCTGGCACATTTACTTGCGTACGCATATGATGCACACGCGTGTAATTGACGTACGCCGAGTTTCCAGAGGGGCACCCCATGACCCGCCGTTTCCTTTTCGTCCTGGGCAGCGCTCGCGCCGAGGGCAACTCCGAGCTGCTTGCCCGCCGGGCCGCCGAGCAACTGCCCCCGGGCGTCGAGCAGGAGTGGATCGACCTCACCGAGCTTCCGGTGCCGGACTTCGAGGACCTGCGGCACGACAGCGACCACGTCCGCCCGACCGAGGGCAACGTGGCCCGGCTGCTCGACGCCACGCTCGCGGCGACGGACATCGTGATCGTCTCGCCGCTGTACTGGTACTCGGTCTCCGCGCAGACCAAGCGCTACCTGGACTACTGGTCGGGCTGGCTGCGCACGCCCGGCCTCGACTTCAAGGCGACCCTGGCCGGCCGCACCCTGTGGGGCGTCACCGCCCTCGCGCACACCCAGGAGGTGGTCGCCGACCCGCTCGTCGGGACGCTCCACAACTCCGCCGCGTACCTGGGGATGCGCTTCGGCGGCGTGCTGCTCGGCAACGGCAGCAAGCCCGGTGACGTGCTGAACGACGACGCGGCGCTGACCCGCGCCAAGACCTTCTTCGCGCAGGAAGCGCCACCGGCCAGGTTCCTGTACGAGGACTGAGCGCTACGCGGTGATGTCCTTCGCCGTGAAGCGCGCCCACGCCGCCGACCCGAACACCGCCGCGTACAGGGCCTGCAGGCCGAGGTTCTTCGCCAGGTCGTCCCAGTAGACCGGCTCGCGCATGAGGTCGGCGAAGGACAGCCAGTAGTGGGAGAAGAAGTACGGCTGGAGGGCGTGCAGTTGCGGGATCTGGTCGAGGATCTGGACCGTGATCAGCAGGCCGACCGTCGTCGCCATCGCCGCGATGCCGCTGCCCGTCAGCGTCGAGACGAACAGGCCGAGCGCGGCGACGCCGATCAGTGAGGCGGCTACGGCCAGGGCGATCAGCAGGGCTCTTCCCAGGCCTTCGGCGAAGCTGATCTGCGTACCGGAGATGGTCGTCAGGTCACCGAGCGGGAAGAGCAGCGCGCCGACCGTCAGCGCCGAGACGGCGACCACGAGCGTGGCGGCCAGGCAGAAGATGAGGACCGTCGCGTACTTGGTGAGCAGCAGGCGGCTGCGGCCGGCCGGGGCGACCAGGAGATAGCGCAGCGTGCCGGAGTTGGCCTCGCCGGCGATCGCGTCGCCCGCGACGACCCCGACCGCCATGGGCAGGAAGAACGGGAGTGTGGCGGCCAGGGCGGTGAAGACGAGGAACAGGCCGTTGTTGGTGATCTGCGAGATGAAGGCGGGTCCGCCGCCCCCGCCTCCGGGGCCGGCCGGGGAAGCGTCGCTGGTCTCGATCTTCACCGCGATGCCCACGAGGACAGGGACGGCGGCCAGCACCGCGAGGAGGGCCAGGGTGCGCCAGCGGCGGAACGTGGTGAGCAGTTCGTTGCGGAGCAGGGTGGCACGGAAGGCTGTACGGCGAGTGCGGGCTGTCTGTGGCCGGTCGCGCGGTTCCCCGCGCCCCTGAGGGGCGCTCGGCTCAGCCCGCGACATCGAAACCCTCCCCGGTCAGTGCCACGAAGGCGTCCTCCAGCGAGGCCCGTTTGACCGTGAAGCCGCGCACCCGGACCCCGGCCGTCACCAGCGCGGCGTTCACCTCGGCGAGGTCGCGGTCCGGTGGTTCGCCGGTCACCCGGTCGTCGGTGACGACGACGTCGGCGACGCCCTGTTCCTTCAGCACCCGGGCCGCCTCCGCCGGATCGGGCGTGGTCACCACCAGCCGGCCGCGCGCCCCGGCGGACAGCTCGGCGACCGGGCCCTGCGTGATCAGCCGGCCCTGCGCCATCACGGCCGCGTGCGTGCAGACCTGCTCGATCTCGTCGAGGAGGTGGGAGGAGAGGAAGACGGTCGTGCCGTCCGAGGCCAGGTCCCGGACGAGGGTGCGGATCTCGCGCATGCCCTGCGGGTCGAGGCCGTTGGTGGGCTCGTCGAGGACGAGCAGCCGGCGTGGCTGGAGCAGTGCGGCCGCGAGGCCCAGACGCTGTTTCATGCCCAGGGAGTACGCCTTGGCCTTCTTGCCCGCGGCGGCCGTCAGGCCCACCCGGTCCAGGGCCGAGGCGACCCGGGCCCGACGGGTGCGCGGGTCGGCGACCGGGTCGGCGCTGTCGTAGCGGATCAGGTTGTCGCGGCCGGAGAGGAAGCCGTAGAGGGCCGGGCCCTCGATGAGGGCGCCGACGTGCGGCAGCACGGCGCGGGTGGCCCGGGGCATGGGCCGCCCGAGGACCCGGGCCGTGCCGGAGGTGGGCTCGATGAGGCCCATCAGCATGCGGATGGTGGTGGTCTTGCCGGAGCCGTTGGGGCCGAGGAAGCCGAAGACGCTGCCCGCCGGGACGGTCAGGTCGAGGCCGTCGACGGCGAGCTGCCCGCCGCGGTAGCGCTTGGTGAGCGCGTGGGTGGCGATGACCGGTTCCCCGGCCTCGTCCCGCGCCTCCCGCTGCTCCGGTTCCGTGGCGGACACCTCGCCCATCGGCTTCCTCGTTCTCTCGACGTCCCGTGCGGCTGCGGGACCTACTTGCCGGCGTCGGCCGCCTTCACGAGCGCGTCCTTGGTGACCAGGCCCGCGTAGACCTTGCCGTCGTCCGTGACGAGGGCGTTGACCAGGCGGGTGGAGAAGACCGTGCCCGAGCCGAACTTGCCGTGGACCTTGTCGCCGAGGGAGTCGATGAAGCCGCCGAACTCGCCGCCGGCCTTGCCCGAGGGCACGCCCTCGCCGCCGGTGTCGAAGGTGGCTATGGCGGTCCAGCCCTCGCCGATGGTCTTCATGCCGTCGTGGCCGCCGACGCCCTTGCCGGAGTCCTTCCCGGCCCTGGGCGCCTCACCCAGGTCGAAGGGCGTGCCGGGGGCCTTGCGCGGGGCCTTGCCCGCGTCCTTCTCCTCGGTGACCTTCGCGCCCTTGGGCGGCGTGAAGTCGAACGTCGAGGCGGCCGGCTTGGCGAAGCTGACCTTGGTGAAGCCCGCGTCGACGACGGCGGCGCCGCCGCTCGCCGGGGTCAGCGTGAACTTCAGCGGCATGCCGGTCTTCGCGTCCACGGCGACGGTGATCGCGCCGACCGTCGAGCCGGACTGCTTCGGCTTGACGACGAGCTTGTAGGCGTCCCGGCCGGCGACCTGGGCGGTGCCGTCCACGGTCACGGACGTGGTGTCGTCGACCGCCTTCAGGGCCTCCTCGGCGAAGTCCTTCGGCAGGGCCGGCGGCCGCTGGTCCTTGCCGCGCTCGGGGCTGTCGGAGGACGTGCCGTGGTAGACCTCGTTGGACTTGCTGTCGTAGCCCCAGACGTCCTTGCCGTTGTGGATGACGCTGTACTCGGCGGCGTTCTCCAGCAGCGACAGCTTCTGCTTGTCCGGGCCGTCGGCGGCGACGCGCAGGGTGTGCGTGCCGGAGGCCAGTTCCGTGAGCTTGGCCGTCGGATCGGCGGAGGAGCCGCCGTCGCCCTTGCCCGTGGCGCCGGACAGCAGGCCGGACTCCAGGCCGCCGAGGTTCGGCAGGCCGAGGTCCGTGCTGATCCTCACCGTGCCGGACAGCTGCTGGACGTCCGACTTCGCGATCTTCTCGATGAGCTGCTGGGCGGTGATCTTCGGGAGGTCGGGGTCACCGGAGTCGGCGAGCGCGGGGACCAGCCCGATCGTCGCGGCGGCCACCCCCACCACCGTGACCGGGACGATGTACCGCGCGGCTTTGCGCCGCACGGAGCGCTGCTCGTCGACCTCTCCGGCGGTCGTGCTGTCGTCGGATGCGTACGGTGCCATGTGTGCCCTACCTCCGTGGTCGGCGGCGGCTGTCCGTGTCGTCCACGCACTCGTCCCTGAGCCGCCATTCTCACCCGAACAGGTGAGGAGTGGTGTTGTTCCGTGGTGTCCATCTGACCAAATCGGCCAGGGAGATACGTCAGACCCCGGACTCAACTCCGTGTACTGCTGGGGTATGACACGGAAGGGCGGCTTCTCCCCCGACCCGTAGGGGTCGTACAGGGAAGGCGGGCTAGCCGGCCCGGTGCACCACCGCGTCGCACAGCTCCTGGAGCGCCGTCTTCGCGGTGCACTCGGGCAGCGGTGCCAGCGCCGCACGGGCGTCCTGGGCGTAGCGGACGGTGTCCCGCCGGGCCTGCTCCAGCGCCGGGTGGGCGCGCAGCAGGCGCAGGGCCTCGGTGTGCCGGTCGTCGTCGGTGAGGTCGGAGTCGAGCAGCTCGCACAGGGCGATGTCCTCGGCGAGCCCGAGCCGGGCCGCGCGCTCGCGCAGCCGGAGCACCGGCAGGGTGGGGATGCCCTCGCGCAGGTCGGTGCCGGGGGTCTTGCCGGACTCGTGGGAGTCGGAGGCGATGTCGAGGACGTCGTCCGCGAGCTGGAAGGCGACGCCGAGCCGCTCGCCGTACTGGGTCAGCACGTGCACGACGCTCTCGTCGGCGCCGGACATCATCGCGCCGAACCGGCACGACACCGTGATGAGCGAACCGGTCTTGCCGCCCAGCACGTCCAGGTAGTGCTCGACGGGGTCCCGGCCGTCCTGCGGCCCGGCCGTCTCCAGGATCTGGCCGGTCACCAGCCGCTCGAACGCCTCGGCCTGCACCCGGACGGCCTCCGGGCCGAGGTCGGCCAGGATGTGCGAGGCGCGGGCGAAGAGGAAGTCGCCGGTGAGGACCGCGACGGAGTTGCCCCAGCGGGTGTTCGCACTCGCGACACCGCGCCGCACGGCGGCCTCGTCCATGACGTCGTCGTGGTACAGCGTGGCGAGGTGGGTGAGCTCCACGACGACGGCCGACGGCACGATCCCGGGCGCGTGGCGGTCACCGAACTGGGCGGAGAGCATCACGAGCAGCGGGCGGAACCGCTTGCCGCCGGCCCGCACCAGATGCTGGGCGGCCTCCGTGATGAAGGGCACCTCACTCTTGGTGGCCTCGAGCAAGCCTTCCTCGACAGCCGTCAATCCGGCCTGGACGTCGGCTTCCAGAGCCTGGTCCCGCACGCTCAGCCCGAACGGCCCGACGTCGGTCACGAGGGGTCTCCTGTCTGCTGTGTCTGCCGGTGATTACGCGGATTGTCGATAGGTCGCTGCCCTCACTCGAGTCAGCGTATCCGGTCACGTTTCGATCACCGCCAGCGCCCATGGTTACAGGCCGGGTGGTATGCGATCACGACCGCTATGTTTTCGATCAACCTATAAGAACAGATATTTATCGACTTACCCAGGGGTAGCGAGTTATGCACGATTTGCCGTGATGGGTCATTTAATTCCCCTTGGCGGAAATTGCCCCACGGGCTCGTGATCAGTGAGTTGAATCACTTCTTCCCCTTTTCCGCCCCGCCCCCACACCGGCCCGTACGGCCTTCCCCCGAAAGCCAGTTGAGCGTTGGCTGTCGCAAAGGATCAAGTCACCCAAACGCCCCCGACCAAGGTCAACCGCGCGATATGTGACTGAGGCGCTTGTTCCCGACATGTGCTCTCGCATACGTTCCGGCCCTGTCCGGCGGACGCCTAATCCTGCCGCCGCCCGGACTCCCCACAGAACCGACTCACTCACGCGTGGCAGGAGCGGGGGACCCAGGTAAGTCGCCGGTCCGCACAGCGGCACGGCTCGGGGTGAAGCCGCGTACGGCACATGGTGCCGTACGCGGCCGGGCACCTCCCGGCCCGAACCCGACAGCTCACCTCGCAGGCGCCGGAGAGGAACATCACCATGGCCGGACGAGGCAAGCACCGTCGCCCCAGAACCAACCCGCTGACCCGAGGCATCATCGCCGCCGGAACCGGCGGAGCAGCACTCACCCTGCCGCTCCTCGGCGCCACGCACGCGAGCGCCGCCGAACCCCAGAGCGCCCCCGTCGCCGCACAGTCCGTGCCGCGGGCGGCCCAGCCCGCCAAGTCCCTCACGTACACCGTGGTCAAGGGCGACTCGCTGGCCCGCATCGCGGACAAGTACGACGTCTCGGGCGGCTGGAAGCAGCTCTACAAGGACAACCGCGCCGCCGTCGGCGACGACCCGAAGCTGATCCACCCGGGTCTGAAGCTCAAGGTGAAGACCACCAAGGCGGTCGCGCCCAAGAAGACGGCGACCAAGTCGTCCGCCCCCGCCAAGCCCGCGGCGAAGCCCGCCGGCGGCGTCACCCAGGCCACCCAGGCGTCCGCGAAGACCTACCCGGACAACCTCGACGGGTGGATCCGCGAGGCGCTGGACATCATGGCGCAGAAGGGGATCCCCGGGTCCTACGACGGCATCTACCGCAACATCATGCGCGAGTCGTCCGGCAACCCGCTGGCAATCAACAACTGGGACTCCAACGCCGCCAAGGGCACCCCGTCCAAGGGTCTGCTCCAGACCATCGACCCGACCTTCCAGGCCTACCACGTGGACGGCACGTCGTGGGACCCGTACGACCCGGTCGCCAACATCACCGCGGCCTGCAACTACGCGGCCGACCGCTACGGCTCGATCGACAACGTCAACGGCCCGTACTGAGCCGCCCCGCCCAGCAGTCGTTCGAGGACGACGGCGATGCCGTCGTCCTCGTTCGACAGGGTGACCTCGTCGGCCACGGCCTTGAGTTCGGGATGGGCGTTGGCCATCGCGACGCCGTGGCCGGCCCAGTCGAACATCGGGATGTCGTTGGGCATGTCGCCGAAGGCGATGGTGTCCGCCGGCCGCAGCCCCAAGTGCTCGGCGGCCAGCGCCAGGCCCGTCGCCTTGGTGATCCCGCACGGCTGGAGCTCGACCGTGCCGGGCCCCGACATCGTCACCGTCGCCAGTGAGCCGACCACCGAGCGGGCCGTCGCCGCCAGCTCGTCGTCCGTCAGGTAGGGGTGGCGCAGCAGCACCTTGCTGATGGGCTCGCCCCACAGCTGCTCGCGCCGCTCGACCCGGACCGCGGGCAGGGTCGGGTGCGGCATCAGATAGCCCGGCTCAATCAGCGTGAGCCCGTCGACCCCGTCCTGGTCGACCGCCGCGTACACCTGCCCCACCTCGGCCTCGATCTTGCCGAGGGCGGTCTCCGCCAGCTCCCGGTCCAGGGTGATGGACCACAGCAGCCGGTCCGCGCCGGCGTCGTACACCTGCGCGCCCTGCCCGCACACCGCGAGCCCCGTGCAGCCGAGGTCGTCCAGGAGCGGCCGCACTCTCGGCGCCGGCCGGCCCGTCACCACGAGGTGCTGGGCACCGGCGTCCGCCACCCGCGCGAGCGCGGCGAGAGACCGGTCGGACAGGGTGTCGTCGCCGCGCAGCAGCGTCCCGTCCAGATCGGTGGCGATGAGTGAATATGCGATGGGTGCGGCCATGATCAGAGAATACGGACAGTGCGCCCCTTCGTTTCATCGCACGGTGGACGCCGACCATCGCGCGACGGACACCGATTGCCCGGTTGAAGGCCTCTGCACCGGTTGGCAACAACATGCTCCGCTACCTACCCGTGGGGCCGCATAGAGCGGTACCTTCCAAGTGTCCAGGGGGGACTTGATCGGGGGGTCGGGTTGAGCAGTGGGCGCATTCGCGTGGCTGGGCCCGGGGAGCTCGGCGAAGGGGAGAGGGAGCGCTGGCGTGCGCTGCGCGCCGCCTCGGAGGCACCGCGCAACCCTTTCATGGAGCCGGAGTTCACCGAAGCCGTCGGCCTGTTCCGGCCGGGGGCCCGGATCGCGGTGGTGTACGAGGGGCCGGAGCCGGCCGGCTTCCTGCCCTATGAGCGGGGCCCGTTGGGGCAGGGCCGGGCGATCGGGCTGGGCGTCTCGGACGCGCAGGGCGCGATCCTGCGGCCGGGCCTGGACCTGGAAACGGGCGAACTGCTGAAGGCCTGCTCGGTGTCGAGCTTCGCCTTCGACAATCTGGAGGCCGAGCAACGGCTGTTCGTCCGGTACGCGGCCGAGGAGCACGCCACCTACGTCATCGACGTGGAGAAGGGCTACGAGACGTACGAGTCGGTGCTGCGCGCGCAGTCGCCGAAGTTCTTGAAGACGACCCTGGCCAAGGAGCGCAGGCTGGGCCGGCAGGCCGGTGAGCTGCGGTTCGTGTTCGACGAACGCGAACCGGCCGCGCTGCGCACGCTCATGGAGTGGAAGTCCGCGCAGTACCGCAGGACCGGCCGACGGGACCGGTTCGCCCAGGAGTGGATCACCCGGCTCGTCGGGCGACTGGCCCGGACCCGGGTGCCGGAGTGCAGCGGCACGCTGTCCGTGCTGTACGCCGGTGAGCGGCCCGTCGCCGCGCACTTCGGGCTGCGTTCGGCCTCCGTGCTGGCCTGCTGGTTCCCGGCCTACGACCCGGAGTTCGCGAAGTTCTCGCCGGGTCTGGTGCTGCACCTGCGCATGGCCGAGGCGGCGGCCGCCGCCGGTATCGGCACGCTCGACCTGGGGCGGGGAGCGGCCGAGTACAAGGACGCGCTGAAGACGGGCGAACTGCCCGTGTACGAGGGTGCGGTGACCCGTCCGGGGGTGGGCGCGGCGCTGCACTGGCTGAGCCGCGAGCCGGCACGCCGCGCGCACAGCTTCGTCCGCGGCAGGCCGCAGCTCGCGTCGCTGGCCGCGCGGACGCTGAAGGGCGCGGCTCGGCTGCGCCGTACCTGAGACACGAGGGGGGTGGGCGCATGGCCCGTTCGGTGCGTGCGCAGGAGGAGATACGGCGGTTCCTGGACATCGGGGCGGTGCAGGTCGCCGAGCTGGACCTCGACGGTGACGAGGCGGTGCTCAGACCCGGCCCGGGGAGTCCGCCCGTGACGCACGGAGAGGTGTTCGTGCTGGTCCGGAGAGGTGGCCGGCCCGTGGGGACGCTGCTCGGGCGGGTGCCGGAAGGGGCGGATCCGAGGGCCGTGCTGGCGGAGCGGGCCCGGGCGGAATGCGGGCCGGCCGACCTCGGCGACCCCGGGGAGCCGCCGTTCGCGAGCGTCGTCGTCGCGACCCGGGAGCGGGCCGGGCAGCTGGCCCGGGCGCTGGACTCGCTGCTGGCGCAGGACCATCCGCGGTTCGAGATCGTCGTCGTCGACAACGCGCCCGTCACGGGCGAGACGCGGGAGCTGGTCGAGCGGAAGTACGCCGAGCGGGTGCGGTACGTCTGTGAGCCCGTTCCGGGGCTCGCAGCCGCCCACAACGCCGGGCTGCACGCCGTGCGCGGCGAGGTGGTCGCCTTCACCGACGACGACGTGGTCGCCGATCCGCGCTGGCTGTCCGAGCTGACCGAGCCCTTCGCCGCCGACCCCGGGCTCGGGTGCAGCACGGGGCTGATCCTGCCGGCGCGGCTGACCACCCCGGCCCAGGTGCTGCTGGAGAGCCACGGCGGCTTCGCGAAAGGCTTCACTCCAAGGACGTACGACCCGGCGCACCCGCCGGGCGACGAGCCGCTGTTCCCGTTCACGGCCGGGCGGTTCGGCTCGGGCGCGAACATGGCGTTCCGTACGGCGGTGCTGCGTTCGGTCGGCGGCTTCGACCCGGCCACCGGGGCCGGTACGGCGGCCCGGGGCGGCGACGACCTCTACGGGTTCGTCCGCGTCCTGGCGCAGGGGCACCGGCTGCGCTACACGCCGTACGCCCTGGTGTGGCACCACCACCGGGAGACCTGGCGGGACCTGGAGACCCAGGCGTACGGCTACGGCGCCGGGCTCACCGCCTACCTCACCGCGGTGCTCGTGAACCGGCCCGCGCTGCTGCCCGCGTTCCTCGCGAGGCTGCCCCGCGGCCTCGCCCACGCCCGCACGCTGACGGCGGTGCGCGAGACACGACCCGCCGACGCTTCCGGCACACCGGGCGACCACGACGCCCGCACGCACCCCTGGCCGCGGCGGCTGTCGCGGCTGCAGCGCAGGGGGATGCTGTACGGGCCGGTCGGCTATCTGAAGGCGCGGCGTGCGCTGCGCGCGACCGCTCGTGAGAAGACAGCTCGGGGGGCGAGATGAGGACGGACGGCAGAGGCCGGGGGGAGCGGGGGGCGCGCAAGGGGGAGGGGCCGATAGCCCCACCCCGTGCCGAAGACGCCGGGAGCCCGACAGTCCCACCGCGCGCCGAAGACGCCGGCAGTCCGCCAGCCCCGCCGCGCGCCGAAGACGCCGGCAGTCCGCCAGCCCCGCCGCATGCCGAAGACGCCGGCAGTCCGCCAGCCCCGCCGCGTGCCGGAGGCGCTCAGGGGCCGGCACTCCCGTCGCACACCGGACGCGCTGAGGGGTCGGCGGCCTCGCCGCACGGCGGGGGCACTCCCGCCATCCCCGTCTTCCTGTACCACTCCGTGATGGACGATCCGCCGGACTGGATCGCCGAGTTCACGGTCACGCCGAAACAGTTCACCGCGCATCTCGACGCCGTGGTCCGCAGCGGGCGCACGCCCGTCACGATCAGCGCGGTCGCCGATCACCTGGCCGGGCGGGCGCCGCTGCCGCCCCGGCCCGTGCTGCTCACCTTCGACGACGGTTTCGCCGATCTGCCCGGACCCACCGCCGAGGCCCTGGCCGAACGCGCGCTGCCCGCCACCGCCTACCTGACCACCGGCGCCATCGCCCCGGGCGGCCGCAGTCTGCTGCCGCCCGCCCCGATGATGAGCCTGGCCGGCGCCGCGGAGCTGGAACGTTCCGGCATGGAGATCGGCAGCCACACCGTGACCCATGCGCAGCTCGACACTCTGTCCGTCAAGGCCCTGGCGTACGAACTGCGCACCTCCAAGGCCGTGCTGGAGGACGTCCTCGGGCACGAGATCCGGCACCTCGCCTACCCGCACGGCTACAACAGCCCCCGGGTCCGGGCCATGTCGGCCAGGGCAGGCTACGAGACGGCGACCGCCGTGCGGCACGCGCTCAGCTCCGACCGCGACGAGCGGTACCGCATCGCCCGGCTCATCGTCCGGCGTACGCACACCGTCGCCGATGTCGAGGGCTGGCTGGCCGGGGCGGGCGCACGGGTCGCACCGTACCGTGACGGGCCGAAGACGATCGCGTGGCGGTGGTACCGGCGGGCCCGCGCGGTGCTGCACGGGCCCGAGTTCGCGGGCTGACCCCGGCGGGGGCTACCGCAGCGGCTGGTTGAGGTACGGGTCGGAGACGGCCTTGCGCAGGCTGTCCCAGGCCGCGTCGTTCGCCACCGCCAGGTTGCAGTGCGGTCCGGGGTCGCGGTAGTTCCACTGGAGGGCGGCCTTGACGCCGTCCAGGCCCTTCAGCACGCCGGGCACCTGCGCGTACCACTCGGCCTGCCGCTGCGGGCGGTTCGCGTCCGCGGCGGTGCCGAACTCGGAGAGCATCAGCGGCTTGTCGTCGGAGATGTTCGCCCGGATCCAGTCGTGCGTGGCGTTCTGGGTCTGCGCGAAGGTCAGCCAGCCCGCGTCGTGACAGCGGTAGTAGTTGTACTGGTTGTAGCCGATCCAGTCGACGTAGTCGTCGCCCGGGTACATCTTCTCGATCTCGTCGGCGTGGTCGAGGTATCCGGTGGTGATCCACGTCCACACCACGTTGTCCACGCCCAGGGCGCGGAACCGGTCGTGGATGTGCCGGTAGGCCTTCACATAGTCGGCGGGGGTGCCGCTCGCCGGGGTGCGGGTGTCCATCTCCAGGTCGAAGGAGAGGAACACCTTCTTGCCGTAGTCCTTGATGCGCCGGGCCTGGACGTCGATGACCTTGTCGTCCAGCTCGCCGGCGGCGATCTGCTTCCAGGTCGGCTGCTGCCGCTTCGTGCCGCCCCACCACTTGCTCTCCCAGGAGAGCAGCAGCAGGTGGTCCTCGCCGACGCGCCGCTCCTCCGGGGTGAGCAGCTGGCCCTCGCGCCGGGTGCCCTCGGGCAGGGACATGTCGTGGTACGTGTACACGATGTCGAGCTCGCGGCCCACACGCTTCTCGTAGGCGCGCACCTTCTCCGGCAGGTCGTCCCGCTCGTGCGGCACGAACGCCCCGAACCAGGCGCCGCAGGGCGGTTCCAGAAGGGCCGTCGGGCGGCAGTCCGCCCGCGACCCGGCTGCTCCCTGCTCCTGCGGTCCTGCGGCGTCCCGCAGGGCGAGTACGGCCACCAGGACCGCGCTGACGACCGTGGCCGACGTGATCAGCAGTCGGCGGCGGCTCGATGCCAGCGGGCCGGAGACCGCGTGCTCCCCGTGCGGCTTCTCCTCGTGCGGCGTTCTGCGGTGCTGGCCTCCCGTGGCGTGCGGCGTGCGGCGAAAGGGACGGTGGGGGCGGTTGAACCTCACTGAGCGGAACCCTTCGGTGTCCTCGGTGTCGTCCTCGGCTGCGGGGAGGCGCGCAGCGGCGGACAGAACGCGGTGAGTGTGGTCAGCAGCGTCAGCGTCAGCAGCACCCGCTGCGCGCTGAAGGTGTGCGTGGCGATCAGCACGGTCGCGACGAGCATCACGGCGCCGACGCTCAGGAACAGCGTCAGCATCAGCCGCTCCAGCAGGTCGGAGTGGCGGGCGAAGTCAGGGTCCCGGCGCTCCACGGGCCCTTCGGCGGGCCGCGCCCCCAGGGCGGGGGCGCAGACTCTGACCACGGCCGCGCCCGGCCCCGCCGCCAGGAAGAGCACGACCGCGGCGCCCCGCAGCGGCGATCCGCCGGGCAGGGCGAGCGCGGCCAGCGCCAGCCAGCCGCCGAACGGGGGCAGCATCCGGACCACGAGTTCCTGCGGTGTCATCGCTCCGCTCCCCCTGACTGCTCCAGTACGTAGAGCCATCCGGCGCTGTTCTCCGCCACGAGCCCGAACCTCGGCGATGCGGCGACCGACTTCTGGATGCGCTCCAGCTGCGCCTTGTCGAGCTGTCCGTTCATCTCGGAGTTGGCCAGCTGCCCCTGGGTGAGCAGGAAGTAGGCCCGGGCCGGCCGCTCCACCCCGGCCATGTCGCGCGCGAGGGTGGCGGCCGGCTTCCTGACGATCTGGTCGACGTGACTGCGGCCGTCGTCGAGGAACCAGTAGTGGTCGACGCTCCAGTAGGAGGCGTACGCGTCCGGGTAGTTGCGGTTGGCGGCCACGACCAGTGAGCCGTCGGGCGCCTGGTCGAAGAGCTGCCGCACGAGGGCCACTTCCTCGGGCGGGAAGTAGTTGATCCGGTCCTTGCCGGAGTACGCGGGCGCGAACGCCAGGGTGGTGCCGAGCAGGGCGGCCAGCGGCACCCAGATGCCGGTCCCCCACCGGCGGGGCCGGGCGGGGCCGGTGGCCCGCCGGTTGCCGGCTTCCTGCGCGGCGGCGTCGGCGGCCAGGGTGCGGACCTTGGGCAGCAGCGCCGCCGCGGCGAAGAAGGCGGCGCCGGGCAGCATGAACAGCAGCACCCGGAAGATCATCTCGCTGCCGTAGCTGCTCGCCGCGAACATCGGCAGCGGGGCCGCCGCGACCAGCAGCAGGGGCCGGGCACGGTGGCGCAGCACCCGCTGGCGCCACACGCCGACGGCCGCGAGCAGCAGGACAGAACCGGACAGCAGCCGCGCCGCCCAGGAGGTCGCGATCGCCCCGGTGCCGGTCGGGGTGGCGCCGTAGCCCGTCTCGACGTTGGCGCCGACGTCGCCGATGGAGCGGATCATGTCCGGCATCGCCGCGGACAGGAAGGGCAGCGCGGCCGTGAGGCACCAGGCCAGGAAGATCACCACGGTCGTGACAAACGGGACCCAGTCGCGGTAGCGGCGGCTCAGGCACAGGGCGAGCAGGCAGACGGCCAGCATGCCCGGGGTGAGCTGGTGGGAGATGACGATGGCCACGATCATGACGGTGATCACCACCGTCCACACCGCCTGCCGCGGCCGGCCGCGCCGCACGGCGGACCGGCCGAAGCGGCGCAGGACGACGGCGAGGACGCCCACATGCAGCGCGTACGCCACGGACTGGGGCGAGAAGTAGTCCTGCCCGACCCAGTTGGCGACGTAGAAGAGCCAGACCGCGGTCCAGATCAGCCGCCGGTCCTCGGTGAAGGTGCGGTAGATCAGCAGCAGCGGGAGCAGCAGCATCAGGCTGGAGGCCAGCGGCCACCAGGCCATGAACATCGCCGCCGAGTCCACGCCCAGCAGCCGCTGCAGGGCGGCCTGGGCGGCGAAGAAGCCCGGCCACTGGTCGTACACCGCCATGTCGCCGACCTGATCGGCCGTCTGCAGTCCGCCGGCCGTCAGCAGATGGTCGATGACCGCCTCGTGCTTCCACGCCCAGGCGTACAGCGGCGTCGGGTAGAGCACGGCCTGCGTGGCCCGCTCCATCACCAGCAGGCCCAGCACGTACGCCGCCGACCAGGCTCCCGGGCGGCGCGCGTCGCGGACCGTGAACCAGAAGCCGGTGGTGAGCACCGCGAGCCCTGCCCAGAACGTCGGGTGCAGCGCGCTGACCAGCCCGTAGTCGTCGAGCCGCGAGACGTCGGTGTGCCGCATGGCGTACGCCCAGAGCGCGAGCGCGACGAGCAGCGGGACACCGGGCCAGGCGAGCGCACGACGCCCGGACCGGGCCGGGGGGAGGTCGGAGAGATCCGTCACGGGCTCATGGGCGGGGCTCGACGACTCCGAGGAGGAGGGGCTGGAGGACTGGCTGGCGGTCTCGGGGCCGTGGGCGGGGGTGTTCGCGCCGTCCCGTGCGGGTGTGGGTTCCGGCGTGGATCTCTCCCTCGGTGTGGCTGGCGGACGCACGGTGGTTCCCCCCTGGCGGTTGCTCTCTTCGGCTCTCTTCGGCTCTGTTCGGGCCTGAGCTCGGATCGGTCTCGGCTTGGGTCTCGGCTTGGGTCTCGGCTTGGGTCTCGGCTTCGGTGCGGCTTCGGTTCGGCTTCGGGTGTGATCAGTCGCGGGGCCGGCCGGTCGGTGGTCCGTCGGCCGTTCGGTTGACTACGGGGCCGGTTGAGGCCGTGGTGCGGGAGCGCGCCCACGCCGACGCGGCGCGGTGGAGCAGCAGGAGCAGCGTGAGGGCGATGAGCAGGGGCGGCGCGAGGGGTGCGAGCGCGTCGCGCCACACCCAGCCGCCGACCGCGACGAGATACAGAACCCCCCAGCGCCCCGGCCACGTCAGCCGGCCGCCCGCGCTCGCGAGCAGCAGCCCCAGCGGTACGAGACACAGCAGCTGGCAGACCGGCGGCGCCCAGCGCAGCAGCGGCTCGGGCCCGTCGAGCCCCACCACGTCCGCCAGGAAGCCGGCCGTCTTCTCGTACAACGCCCCGTCCACCGGGCGCGGTTCCCGTCCGAGGGCGACCGGTACGGCGTACAGGGCGCACAGGACGGCGCACAGTGCCGCGCCGGACAACCACGGGTCGCGCCGGGTGCTCAGCGTGACGGCGGCGACGAACACGACGAGCAGCAGGCCGCCCGCGGTGAGCGACGGCAGGGGCAGGCCCTCCAGCAGCTGACGCCCGGTCGGGGCGGCTTCGGATGCCCGGTCGAGCCACGGCAGGTCCCGCAACGGAGCCCAGAAGAAGACGACGGCGACACCGAGCAGGCTCCACAGGGCGCCTCGCAGCCGCCGCTCCTGCGGCTCCCGGTCCGGTTCCAAGGCCTCGTGGGGCGGTGGTTCCCTGGTCGGTCCGTCCGGCCGCACGATCAGCGCCAGTGTGTCCGCCTGCAGCGCCTCGCGCTCGTACCCGGGGCGTCCGATGAACAGCGTGACCGTGTCCTGGTCGCCCTCCTTGGACTGGTAGGCGGCCCGGCGGGCCCAGGTCGTGCCGTAGCCGGCGGTGGCGTTGAGTTTCGCCCAGTGGGTGCCGTAGGCGGGGTCGGCCGGTGGACGGACGGCGGGTGTGCTGTCGTCGTGGCGCAGGGCGGCGCGCAGTCCGGCCATGGAGACGACGGCGATCAGCGTCATGCTCAGCAGCACCGCCCAGCCGGCGCCCGCGATCCCGGACGGGGTGAACAGCACGGCCGCGCTGCCCAGCACCAGGGCGCACATGGCCCCTTGGAGCGCGGCCAGCACACCCGTGCGCCCCTGCACGCGCAGTACGCCGATGTACAGCTCCACCACGACCCGTGGCAGGGCACCGAGGGCGAGCAGCCGCAGCACGGTCGAGCCGTGCTCGGCGTAGTCAGGGCTGAAGGGCGTGAGGATGTACGGGGCGAAGACGACCAGCACGGCCACGACCGGGACCAGCAGCAGCGTCATGCGCCGCAGGGCGCCCCGGACGCCGTCGGCGAGCTGGCGGGGGTCGTGCGAGGCGTGCGCGGTGAGTGACGAGGCCATGTTGATGGCCATGAACTCCATCGTGCCGCCGACGGTGTAGGCCACGTAGAAGTAGCCGTTCTCGGCGGCGCTGAAGCGGACCGCGACCATCACCGGCAGCAGGTTGATCATCGCCAGGCTGAACAGGGCGCCCAGCGAGTCCCCGGCCAGGAAGCGGCCCATGTCCCGGATCTTCGGGGGTTCCTTGTCGCGGTCGGCCGCCGCCTGGCGCGGGATCAGCCGGCGGAAGATCAGCCAGCCCAGCGGCAGGGTGGAGAAGGCGATCGCCACCGCCCAGGAGACGAAGATGCCGAGGACCGGCAGCGTGCCGGCGAAGATGGCCAGGAGGACCAGCTTCCCGACCGAGAAGACCGCATTCCCGGCGGGCACCCACTCCGCCTTGCGCAGCCCGGTGAGCACCCCGTCCTGGAGGGTGAGCAACGCCCAGGCCACACAGGCGGCGACGAACACCGCACCCGCCACGGGCGTGCCCAGGGGGGCGTAGGACGCTCCCCACGCGTCGAGCGTGAGCAGGAAGACGGCGGCGGCGAGCGCCACGACCAGCGAACTGGCCACGTACGTGCCCCACACCAGCCGTCCGGTCTCCCGTCCCGCGCGCGGGACGAAGCGGACGACGGCGCCGATCATCGTCGTCGCCGTGATGCTGGCGAGCAGCCGCATCGCGGCGATCGCGGCCGACCCCTGGCCGACGGCCTCCTCCGTGTAGTAGCGGGCGGCCACCAGCCAGAATCCCAGGCCCAGTACGGCCGAGACGCCGGTGCTGAGCATGAGGAAGTAGGCGTTCTTGAACAGCGAGTCGTGGGTGTGGTCGCTGTCGGCAGGCTTCGGCCCGCCGCCGTCCGTGCGCGCGGCGGCGGGCTCGTGCACCTGGATCTCAGCCACGGGACCGTCCCAGCCCTCCCGGTGCAGGCCTGTCCCCGGGCAGCGCTCCCGGCGCCGGGACCGGTTGCGCCCCGGACCGCTCCAGCACCTCGATGACCGTCCGCGCCCGCAGCGGGTCCACGGGCAGCGCGTGCCGCGCGAACCAGCGGGCCGCCTCGGGAGCCGGTGAGGGGTCGGTGAACTCCGCACCGGC
>NZ_JBEOXI010000160.1:0-19682 GCF_040296465.1 Streptomyces sp. NPDC002130 | reverse complement strand
GGGAGCGGTATCTCCAGGTGTGCTGTGCGGACGCGGGAGGCCAGCTTGGCGGCGAGGGCCAGGCCGGGCTGTCCGCACCTGGTTCCGGTCCGTCGTGAACCAGAAGTCGGGCAGCGAGGCCTTCAGATAGCTGCCGTACCGGGCCGTCGCCAGACGCTGGTCGAGGACGGCGACAACGCCCCGGTCCCCCGATGCCCGTACGAGCCGGCCGGCGCCCTGGGCCATGAGGAGCGCGGCGTGGGTGGCGGCGACCGCCATGAAGCCGTTGCCTCCGGCGTCTTCCACGGCCTTCTGGCGTGCGCTCATCAGAGGGTCGTCCGGGCGCGGGAACGGAATCTTGTCCATGACGACCAGCTGGCAGCTGGGCCCCGGGACGTCCACGCCCTGCCAGAGTGACAGCGTGCCGAAGAGGCAGGTCTTCGGGTCGGCCGCGAAGTTCTTGATGAGCTCGCCGAGCGTCTCCTCGCCCTGGAGCAGGATCGGGAACTCGGGGATCCGGGAGCGCAGTTCCTCGGCGGCCAGCTGGGCGCCTCTCATGGAGGAGAACAGACCGAGGGTGCGGCCACCCGCCGCCTGGATCAGCTCCGTGAGTTCGTCGAGCATGTCCGCGCGGTCACCGTCTCGCGCGGGACGCGCCAGGTGCTTGGCGACGTACAGGATGCCTTGCTTGCGGTAGTCGAAGGGCGAGCCGACGTCGATGCCCTTCCACTTCGGGACGTCATCGCCCTCTGTGCCCTCGGGGGCGAGACCCAGGGAGGCGCCGACACCGTTGAAGTCGCCGCCCAGCTTCAGCGTCGCGGACGTCAGGACCACGGAGCGGTCCGCGAAGAGCTTCTCGCGCAGCAGCCCGGAGACGGACATGGGGGCGACGCGCAGGGAGGCACCGAAACGGTCGTGGCGCTCGCACCAGACCACGTCCCACTCGGAGCCGTTCGTGATGCGCTCCGCCACGTCGTGCACGTTCTCCACGGAGGCCAGGGCCTGCTTACGGACGGCGTCCTCGTCCTGGACGGACTTGTCGCGGGTCGTGCCGATCGCGGAGATGACCGTGCGGCACGCGTCGCGCAGCGCCATGAGGGCGTACCCGAGGTCCTCGGGAATCTCCTCCAGACGGCCCGGCAGCGCCAACTCCATCAGCCGCTCGAAGCCCTCGGCGGCGGTCTGGAGCTGGTCGGCGGCCTTCTCGTTGACGAGTTTCGCTGCACGGCGCACCGCGCGGTTGACCTGGCCGGGGGTGAGCTCGCCGGTGGCGACTCCGGTGACCCGGGAGACCAGTTCGTGTGCTTCGTCGACGATCAGCACCTCGTGCTGCGGGAGGACCGGGGCGCCCTCGATGGCGTCGATCGCGAGCAGCGCGTGATTGGTGACGACGACCTCGGCGAGCTTCGCCCGCTCACGGGCCATCTCGGCGAAGCACTCGGCGCCGTACGCGCACTTCGAGGCGCCCAGGCACTCCCTGGACGACACCGACACCTGGGACCAGGCCCGGTCCGAGATGCCGGGCGTGAGGTCGTCACGGTCGCCGGTTTCCGTCTCGTCGGCCCAGTCGCGCACCCTCAGCAGGTCCTGGCCCAGCTTGCTGGTGGGCGCGGCGGCCTCGAACTGGTCGAAGAGGCCCTCCTCCTCGTCCTGCGGGACACCTTCGTGCAGTCGGTGCAGGCACAGGTAGTTCGACCGGCCCTTGAGCATCGCGAACTCCGGGCGACGGCGCAGCAGGGGGTGCAGCGACTCGACCGTTCTCGGCAGGTCGCGCTCCACCAGCTGGCGCTGCAGGGCGAGGGTGGCGGTCGCGACGACCACACGCTCCCCGTGCGCGAGCGCGGGCACCAGGTAGCCCAGCGACTTTCCGGTGCCGGTGCCGGCCTGGACCAGCAGGTGGGAGCCGTCGTCGATGGCTTCCTCGACGGCTTCGGCCATGGCCACCTGACCGGGGCGCTCCGTACCACCGACGGCAGTGACGGCGGCATGCAGGAGTTCGGGGAGTGAGGGCTTCGTCATAGCGCGACCACCCTACGACCCTGCACTGACAAACGGGCGATCAAGGCGGGTGCGGGGGACGGGATCAAGACCGTGGGCTCCTCTGGGTGGACGGTGATCAGGGTCGGCCGGCTGGGACGGGTGGGGTCGTGACACGGCTGCTCGGGAAATTGGCGCGGCGGGCGGGAACTGTCCCGGCACGGGCTGCGTTCAATGAGTGACAGCGTGGTGACACAGCGCTACAACAGGTGTCGGAGGGACCGGTCTCGGACCATGAGAGCGGCTCGCTTGGCGATCAGGTCGACTTCGGCGCAGAAGCGGAAGCCGGCGGTGAGGAAGGCGGCGATGGAGGGGGTGTTGCGAATGTCGGGTTCCGCGATGACACGTGCGCAGGAGGGGCGCTGCGCGAGAACGAGATCGGCCACGGCCCGGAGCAGCAGACCCCCCAGGCCGCGCCCCCGGTAGGCGACTCCGCCGAGCAGGAGATGGATCCCCGTGTCATGAGGCCGGGCGGGGTAGTGCCGGGCCAGCGGGTCCAGATCCGCCCGGTAGATCTCCCAATAGCTCATCGGGGCTCCGTCCAGTACTCCGATGCACGGCACGCTGCGCCCGTCGCCGGCCAGCTGGGCGCGCAGGTGGTCCCGCGTGACCTCCCGCGGTCCGGCCAGATCCCAGAACTCCGCGGCGGCGGGGTCGTTCATCCAGCGGCTGATGAGCGCCAGGTCGCGTTCGATGCGCGCGGGGACGAGGTGGAACCGGCCTGCGGGCGTGTCTGCCGGGCTCCATGCGGTGATGCGGTCGAGAAGGTCGGCATGGCGCGGGAGGGCATCGGGGCGGGCATCGGCGTCGGCCCCCTGCCCGGCATGGGCGTCGGCTCGGGGTCTGGCATCGGCGTCGCCTCGGGGCCCGTCGTCTGAGGCCATGGCGGTCATGGCGGTCATGGCGGGTGCGGCGGCCATGGCAGGGACGGCGATACCGGCCTCGGCGATCGGGTCGGCGGGAGGCACCGGACGCTCCTCTCAGGAAGGGGGTGGCATGTCCTCAGCGATGAAGGAGGTAGGTCAGCGGTGGTCAGGGTTTGATCAGAGGGTCAGGAGTGCAGGGGGTTGGAAATGGTGACGTAGACGGACTGGGTGTCGACCGAGCCGACGAGTTCGTCGAGGCCGTGCAGCCGGGTCAGCAGGTTGGCCTTGCAGCGCAGGACGGGTGAGTCGAGCAGCAGGGCGGACAGCGGGGTATGCAGCCGGGCCGGGCCGGATGCGAGGTGTCCGAGGAAGCGCCGGAAGGCGGCAAGCAGCAGCCGCTCGTCGGCGAGCCCTTGAGAGCCGAACGCGCCGATCAGACCGAACACGTTGTTGACCACCAGGTAGTACACGAGCCGCTCATCGGTCACCTGGTCGCAGACGAACGTGTCGCTCCGCTCTCCGATACCGGGCAACCGGCCGTCGAGGTCTTGGCGCCGGGATTCGCGGAAGTAGTAGCCCTGGTTGTCGCGGTAGCGGCCGCCCGTGGGCCAGCCGTCGGCGTCCAGCAGGACCAGGGTGTTCTGCTGGTGCGCTTCGAGCGCGACGCCGGCCTCTCCGTCCAGCCAGAGGACGGGACGCACCACGTGGACCAGGTAGCGGAGGAACCACTCGGCGGCGACGGCTCCCCGGGGCCGGCCGGTGCGGCGGGCGAGACGCGTGACCACCTCGGCCAGGCGGGACCGCAGGGCCGGGCCGTGTCGGTCGGGGCGCCCCGAAGCACCCTCCGGCGGGGTCGGGGCGCACGGGCGCGGTGAGAGGAGGCCGGCGACGCAGGAGACGTCGTCGGAGGGGCTGAACGGATTGTGGCGGATCACCACGTCCAGTCCGGGCACCGGGTCGCCGTCAGGGGTGTCGACGGCGAGCCAGGCCGGGTCCCGGACGATGTCGAAGCCCGGGTGCACGGCGCTCCACTGCTGCCCGAGGCCGCTGCGGAGCAGTCGGTGGACCTCGACGCCGCGGTGCAGTTCCTTGCGGAGGTTCTCACGACGGGAGTTGGTGATGCGCAGGCCCAGGGAGAGCTTGAGCATCGCGGGGGCGTGGGTTCGGTAGACGGTTCGTACGGAGGAGGTGGGGTGCCAGTCAGGGCCGTGGGTGCCGAGGTCACGGAGCAGTCCGGTGTCCAGCAGGGCAGCGGTCTGCGGACGGCGCCGGACCTCGTGTGCCTGCCAGGGGTGCAGGGGCAGGAGGGCGTATCCCTCCGGCAACCGCGCTCCCGGCAACCGCGCTCCCGGCCCAGCGAGCCGGGCGGTGAGCAGGGGTGCGGCGACCGGGCGGCCGCGTTCGGTCCAGGAGGAGTCGGTGGCGAGGACGGAGGGAGCGACAGCAATCCAGTGCAAGGGAAAGGAGCCGCGCAACTCGGGTGAGTACAGAGGCGCTTCGGCCTCCGTGAGTCCTTCGCGGCTCTTCGGTGTGGGGTGCAGGGGGTGTCCGAGGACGAGTGCCTGTTCTGCGGACAGGAAGAGGTCGGGGCCGTCGGCCGGGCGTTCCCGGCGGTCGGTGATGAAGCCGGCGCTACGTCGGAGGGAGTCGGCGACACCTGCGACGAGCCCGACGCCGTCGACGGATCCGGATGGGGCGGAGCTGGGGGCGCGCGGGGGGACGGAGGCGTGGGCGCGGCTGGCGCGGGGGGAGTGTGCGGACGGCTCCCTGGTGAGCAGGGCGGCGATCGTGACGGCGTCGGCTGGTGGGGCGGTCTCGGGAGCAGCGGCGAGACGAGGAGGGCCGAAGCGGTGCCAGCCCGTCGGGGACCAGTAGCGCACCGGTGCGAGGAGGCTCGTACCGGTGGCGGGAAGGGGGATGCGCAGGACGCCGTCGGCCGGGGCGGGTGCGTTGGTCTCGCGCGCCCAGCAGCGGAGCAGGTTCTCCACGGCGGCGGCCTGGGCGACGGTGTGCGGATCCGGATGCTCAAGTGGATCACCGTCATGGCTTGCGCTCGGCTCTTGGGCGGGTTTCGCCGTCGGCCGCTGGTGAGGGACCCGCGGGCTCGGCGACGTCGCCGATGGCCAGGTGCCGGCGGAGCTCTGTGCAGAGGTGGGCGCGTGGCCGTCGGGATGGGGGGTGGAGTTCACGGCAGGTACCTCATGGGTGGTTCCGGGATGATGTGCGTGGATGCGGGTGGGGCTGCGGGACGAGGAGCTTCACTCGGCGCGGCATGCGGGACGTGAGGCCGAGGCGAGTGGGTGCGGGTCTGCGGGTGTGCGGGATCATGGCGCGCGACGTGCGGGGCTTGTGGCCCACAGGACCCCCGGCGCGGTGTGCCGGGCTTGTGGCCCGCGTGACTCACGGCACCCGGCGTGCAGGGCTTGTGGCCCGCGGGACTCAGGGCGCGCAGCATGCAAGGCTCACCGCGCCAGGAGTCATGGCTCGTGGCGCGTGGGCGCTCGGCGGTCGGTGGCGCACCCCTGGTGCGCAGTCATGCCGCGCGGACTCCCACGACCGCCGTGTGGCTGCACCGCGTTCACGGTGCGGCTGCCGTGCCGCCGCCGCGGCACCGAGCCGCCGCCCGGACCGCGTCGGCCAAGCGGTCCAGTACGGCGGCCGCTTGTTCATCGGTGATGGTCAGGGGCGGCAGCAGTTGGACGACGCTTGCACTCAGGCCGCCGAGCCCGACGATGAGGCCGCGCCGCAGGCACTCCCGCTGGACCGCAGCAGCCAGTTCGGGAGCGGCGGGGAGGGGCCGGGGCCGGGGCCCGCTGCCCGGCCTCACCGACGCCTCCATGCCGCACTCCGTCACCCGTGTGGCACCGGAAGAGCCGGGTTCCTCTTCCCCGTCCGGGTCCACCAGCTCAACGCCGATCATGAGCCCTCTCCCCCGCACATCACCGACGCAGGCGAACTCGGAGACGAGGCGCTGGAGTTGGTCCAGCATGCGCGCCCCGAGGGTCGCCGCGCGCTCGGCGAGTGCGTTCTCGCGGACGTGCGCGAGGGTCGCCGTGCCGGCGGCCATGGCGAGCTGGTTGCCGGGGAAGGCTTCGGCTGGGGTGCCGGGCTCACCGGTATCGAGGTCGTCGCGGTACACCACGACGGCCAGCGGCAGGCTGCCGCCGATGGCGTTGGAGAGGACCATCACGTCGGGGGTCACGCCACTGTGCTCGACCGCCCAGAAGGCACCGGTCCGGCCCACGCCGGTCCGGCTCTCGTCGGCGATCAGCGGGACGGACCGGTCGGCGGTGAGCTGTCGCATGCGCCGCAGCCAGGCGTCAGGGGCGGGGATCAGCCCGCCCTCACCCTGGACGGGTTCGACGATCACCCCGGCGGGCAGTGGCACCCCGGATGCGGGGTCGTCGAGGAGGGACTGGGCCCAGCGGGCAGCGAGGTCGGCCCCGCGCTCGCTCCCGACACCGAAGGGGCAGCCGTCGTCCTGCGAGTGAGGCAGTCGGGCGATCAGCGCGTCATGGGCGTCCGCGGAGGTGGTGTCGAGGGCCCTGGCGGTACTCCCGCCACCGGCGCCGGTGAACGCCAGGAGACCGCTCCGGCCGGTCGCCGCGCGGACCAGCGCGTAGGCGGTCTTGACGGCTTCGCTGCCGGCCGGCCCGCAGAACCGCACGTGCGCCCGATCCGCGAGGCCAGGTGGCAGAGTGCGGAACAGTTCGGTGAGGAAGGCGTCTTTGACGGGTGTCGCCAGATCGAGGGCGTTCAGAGGTGCGCCGGAGTCGAGCACTCTGCGGAGGGACTCCAGGACGACCGGGTGGTTGTGGCCGAGAGCCAGGGTGCCGGCACCGGAGAGGCAGTCCAGATAGCGGCGGCCGTCCGCGCCCTCGATGGTGAGCCCCCGGGCCCGCACCGGAACGATCGGCAGGGCACGGGCGTAGGTCCGGGCGGCGGATTCGCGTGCGGCTTGGCGGCGCAGGATTCCCTCGTGCGCGGAGCGCGGGGCAGGGGCGGCGTCCTCGAACGCTCCGCCGGGGAGGGACGCCGTGTGCGTACGCCCCACAGCGGTCTCCTCAGACGCACAACCCCCTCGGGTGGATTCCGCCACGACTTCCCTGACCTCCCACTGCGCACGGGCACAGAGGACCGCGCACGGACAGCAGGCCCCCCACCGCTACCAACCGCGGACCACTCACCGGGTTACGGCTTGCCTCAAGATCCTTTCCGTGACGGAACTGTTGCGGATCCGTCGGGTCGCCCCCACAGCCACCGCATAGTGTGTGATGCCGTTCCCGGACACCGCGAGGTCGCCTCGAACTTTCCGCGAGACAGCGGGAATCGGGGCCGAAGCGCCGGTCGTCCACGTTCGTTCCGTACCAGGGGGAGTCAGATCATGCGATCCACACGGCCGTCGTCCCATACCGTCCGAGAGGGGAGGGCGCGCCGCAGGAACTCCCCCGTCCTGGCAGCCGTGGCCCTCGCCTCGGCGCTCGCCCTGACCGCCACCGCCTGCGAGTCGGGCGATGCGACGGCGGACGGTCAGGCCTCCGCGTCCGCCACCGCCTCCGACGACGGCAAGCTCAGGATCCCGGCGGACATCAGGGACCGGCTCCGCGAGCACGGGATCGACATCGACAAGTGGAAGAACGGCGCCTGGAAGAACTGGGACCGGGACGACTGGCTGCGCGAGGCGAACGAGTACATCAACCCGATCATCGAGGGGCTCTGGAACCCGGACCGCATGCGGGAGGCCGAGGAGCCCGACCACGGCGTCGACGACAGCGACCTCGCCGAGGACCAGGGCGTGACCGACGCGACGCCCGATCCGGTCGAGGCGCAGGCCGTGCCGCCGTCGTACCACGCCAACGCCCCCACGGCCGGCAAGGTGTTCTTCGACTCCCCCAAAGGATCGGCCGTCTGCTCGGCGACCGTGGTGAAAGACCCGGCGCACCCGGGCAAGTCCAACCTGGTGTGGACGGCGGGCCACTGCGTGCACGCGGGCAAGAAGGGCGGCTGGTACCGCAACATCGCGTTCGTGCCGTCGTACAACGACGACGGCAAGCCGGTGGCGGAGCTGGAGAACGCCACCCGCGAGGACGTCGCCCCCTACGGTGTCTGGTGGGGCGACTGGGCGCAGACCTCGGACCAGTGGATCGAGCAGGGCGGTTCGACGGGCGGTGACGGCGCACCGTACGACTTCGCGGTCATCCATGTCACGCCGGAGAAGGGCAGCGGCGGCAAGTCGCTGGAGGAGATGGTCGGTTCGGCGCTTCCGGTCGACTTCAAGGCGCCCGCGGTGCCGCAGGTGAAGCGCGTCACGGCGATAGGCTACCCGGCCGCGAAGCCCTACGACGGGCAGAAGCTGTACCGGTGCGAGGACCGGCCCGGGCGGCTGTCGGTCACCGCGTCGGATCCGACGATGTACCGCATCGGCTGCACCATGACCGGGGGTTCGTCCGGCGGCGGCTGGGTCGCGACCGGCCGGGACGGCAAGCCGGCGCTGGTGTCCAACACCTCGATCGGCCCGGTGACCTCGGGCTGGCTGGCCGGACCGCGCCTGGGTGACGTGGCCAAGGGCGTGTACGACTCGGTCAGCAAGAAGTTCGCCGGTCGGTGACGGCCCACTGAACCTCGCCGTCGATGGCGACGGCGTACCCGCACCCGAACGCTCCGGGCGGCGCCGAGCCCCCGGAGTGCGCCCGGCGCAGCGGAGCCCCGGGCGCACGACATCGACCGCGGGGGCTCTTGGAAACCTTCACCGGCTCACCCCGGTACACCCTCAACTCCACGGGCATAGTGGGGTGTCGCGCGGAGCCACGGGTTCCCACGCCCACCCCGTGCACACGCGGCACCTGCGCTGAGCAGGAACAGCACCACTCAGTACGCACCAACGGGGGTCATCGCACCATGCGTTCCACATCTATGCCCGCACCGAGGCGCGGACGGCGCACCGTCCTCGCCGCCGCCGGGCTCGTCGCCGCCCTGGCGCTCACCGCGACCGCCTGTGGCGGTTCCGGGGACTCGGCGAGTGACAAGCCCGACCCCACCAGCTCCCGGGCCTCCGCGAACGGCGGCGGCGCCAAGATCCCGGCCGATCTCGCGGGCAAGCTCAAGGAGCACGGGATCGACGTCGACCGCTGGAAGAACGGCGGCTGGAAGGACTGGGACAAGGACAAGTGGCTCAGTGACGCCAAGGACTTCGTCAATCCGGTGATCGAGGGCCTCTGGAAGCCGGAGCGGATGCAGTCCGCAGACGAGGCCGACAAGAGGGTCACGACGAAGGACGCGTCGGCGGGCCAGGGCGTCAGCGATCCCGATCCGGCACCGGTCCGGGCGCAGGCCGAGAAGACGCCGTACCACCGCAACGCGGCCCCGGTCGGCAAGGTGTTCTTCGACTCCCCCGACGGCCCGGCCGTCTGCTCCGGCACGGTCGTCAAGGACGTCAACCACCCGGGCAAGTCCAACCTGGTGTGGACGGCGGGTCACTGCGTGCACGCCGGGGGCAACGGCGGCTGGTACCGCAACATCGTGTTCGTCCCGGCCTACAACGACCTCGGCAAGTCCGAGGCGGAGCTGACCGATGCGAACCCGGCGGAGATCGCCCCGTACGGCAACTGGTGGGCGAACTGGGTCTCGACCTCCAACCAGTGGATCCAGGGCGGTTCGGAGAGCGGCGGTGACGGAGCCGCGTACGACTACGCCGTGCTGCACGTGAAGCCGGAGCAGGGCGCCAAGTCGCTGGAGGAGACGGTCGGCGCCGCGCTGGGCGTGGACTTCTCCGCCCCGTCCGCGGCCGAGGCAGCCAAGATGGGCGCGTGGGGCTACCCGGCCGCGCCGCCCTACAACGGCGAGAAGATGTTCAGGTGCATCGACGTCCCCGGCCGGTTCTCGCTCAGCCCGTCCCTGCCGACGATGTACCGCATCGGCTGCGACATGACCGGCGGTTCCTCCGGCGGCGGCTGGTTCCGGGTCCTGAACGGCAAGTCGGTGCTGGTCTCGAACACCTCGATCGGCCCGGCCGACAACACCTGGCTGGCGGGTCCGCAGCTGGGCCGCGACGCCGAAGCGCTCTACCAGAACATGAGCAAGACGTACGGCGGCCAGTGATCCGTACATTCCGTACATGCTGAAGGCCCGCTCCCCTGTGACAGGGGGCGGGCCTTCTCGCGTTCAGCCGAGACGCGCGCTCAGGCCGGACTCAGAGCGCCGGCGCCGGTGCGTACGGCGTGAGCTCCGCCGCCAGTTCCTCGTGCACCCGCACCTTGAGCAGGGTGCCCTCCGGGGTGTGCTCCTCGGAGATCACCTCGCCCTCGTCGTGGGCACGGGCGACCAGCTTGCCGTGCGTGTACGGCACGAGCGCCTCGACCTCGACCGCCGGGCGGGGCAGCTCGTTGTCGATGAGCGCGAGCAGCTCCTCGATGCCCTGACCGGTGCGGGCCGAGACCGCGATGGACCGCTTCTCGACGCGCAGCAGCCGCTGGAGCGTCAGCGGGTCGGCCGCGTCCGCCTTGTTGATCACGACGATCTCGGGCACGTCGGTGGCGCCGACGTCCCGGACCACCTCGCGCACGGCGGTCAGCTGCTCCTCCGGGAAGGGGTGCGAACCGTCGACCACGTGCAGGATCAGGTCGGACTCGCCGACCTCCTCCATCGTGGAGCGGAACGCCTCGACCAGGTGGTGGGGCAGGTGGCGCACGAACCCGACCGTGTCGGCCAGCGTGTACAGCCGTCCGCTCGGGGTCTCGGCCCGGCGCACGGTCGGGTCGAGGGTCGCGAACAGGGCGTTCTCGACCAGCACGCCCGCGCCCGTGAGGCGGTTGAGCAGCGAGGACTTGCCGGCGTTGGTGTAGCCCGCGATGGCCACGGACGGCACCTTGTGACGCTTGCGCTCCTGGCGCTTGATCTCTCGGCCGGTCTTCATCTCCGCGATCTCCCGGCGCATCTTCGCCATCTTCTCGCGGATCCGGCGCCGGTCCGTCTCGATCTTGGTCTCACCGGGACCACGGGTGGCGAGGCCGCCGCCCTTGCCGCCGCCCATCTGCCGGGACAGCGACTGACCCCAGCCGCGCAGTCGCGGCAGCATGTACTGCATCTGCGCGAGGGCGACCTGTGCCTTGCCCTCTCGGGACTTGGCGTGCTGGGCGAAGATGTCCAGGATCAGGGCCGTCCGGTCGATGACCTTGACCTTGACGACGTCCTCGAGGTGGATCAGCTGGCCGGGGCTGAGCTCACCGTCGCAGATGACGGTGTCCGCGCCCGTCTCGACGACGATGTCGCGCAGCTCCTCGGCCTTGCCGGAGCCGATGTAGGTGGCCGCGTCGGGCTTGTCGCGGCGCTGGGTGACTCCGTCGAGCACCAGCGCGCCGGCCGTCTCGGCGAGGGCGGCGAGCTCCGCGAGGGAGTTCTCCGCGTCCTGCACGGTTCCCGAGGTCCAGACGCCGACGAGGACCACCCGCTCCAGTCGGAGCTGGCGGTACTCGACCTCGGTGACGTCCTCGAGCTCGGTGGAGAGGCCCACAACACGGCGCAGAGCCGCGCGGTCGGAACGGTCGAACTGGTCGCCGTCCCGCTCTCCGTCGATCTCGTGGCTCCAGGCGACGTCCTCTTCCATCAGGGCATCGGCCCGAAAACCCTCGGGGTGGCTGTGCGCGAAGCGCTTGGAGTCCTGGGAAAAGGAAGAAGAGGAGGTCATTGGATCCTTACGTTGGTGGGAAACCGTTCACAGTCTGCAACGCACGGGCGGTCCCGGAGATTCCCGGCGCCCCGTGCCGCGCCGACCTGAAGATGGTCGCACGGCACGGGGCGTCTCGTCACCGTGTTATCGGGCGGGCGTCTTCGCCGGGCCCGGCCTGCTTCGCGGGGCCTGTTTCAGGGGGTCTGCGGCCTCACGGAGGTCTGCTTCAGGCGGTGTCCGGCCTCGCGGGGACCTGCTTCAGGCGGTCCGCGGCCTCGCGGGGGCCTGCGATGTCGCGGGGGCCTCCGGCTTCCAGTCCGGGTGGCCCGGCATCGGCGGGGTCTTCTCGCCGTACAGCCAGCCCCGGAAGAAGCCGTCCAGGTCGCGCCCGGAGATCTCGGCGGCGAGCCGGATGAAGTCTTCCGTCGCGGCCGTGCCGTCCTGGTGCCGCTCGACCCAGGCGCGTTCCAGGCGTTCGAAGGCCGGGCGGCCGATCTCCTGGCGCAGGGCGTACAGGACCAGCGCCGCCCCGTCGTAGACGTTGGGGCGGAAGATGCCGGTCTTACGGCCGGCATCGGGCGCCTTGGGTGCGGCGGGTGGTCCGCCGGCGGCGCGCCAGCGGTCGGAGGCGCCGTAGGCGGCCTTCATCCGCTCCCGCATCGGTTTGCCGGCCTGCTCCTCGGCGTACAGCGCCTCGTACCAGGTGGCGTGCCCCTCGTTGAGCCACAGATCGGACCAGGTGCGGGGGCTGACGCTGTTGCCGAACCATTGGTGGGCCAGCTCATGGACCATGATCGACTCGACGTACCACGAGGGGTGGACCCGGTCGGTGAACAGTTCCCGCTCGAAGAGCGAGAGCGTCTGGGTCTCCAGTTCGAAGCCGATGGAGGCGTCGGCCATGAGCAGACCGTACGTCTCGAAGGGGTAGTGGCCGACCTTGCTCTCCATCCAGGTGATCTGGCCAGGGGTCTTCTCCAGCCAGGGTTCGAGCGCCTTGCGGTGCTGGGTCGGGACGACGTCCCGTACGGGAAGCCCGCGCGGGCCGGTGCGGTGCAGCACCGTGGAGCGGCCGATGGAGACCTGGGCGAGCTCGGTGGCCATGGGGTGCTGGGTGCGGTAGGTCCATGTCGTCGTCCCGCGTGACTTCTCCATTCCGGCGGACAGGCCGTTGGCGACGGCCGTGTGCCCGTCGGGTGCCGTCACCCGGATGGTGAACATCGCCTTGTCGGAGGGGTGGTCGTTGCACGGGAACACCAGGTGCGCGGCGTCGGCCTGGTTGGCCATAGCGAGGCCGTCCGCGGTGCGCACCCAGCCGCCCTCGCGGCCCTTGGCGGGCACGGGATCACTGGTGTGCCGCACGGTGATCCGCATCCACCTGCCGTCCGACACCGACTTCTCGGGCGTGATCACCAGGTCCTCGCCGGCCGTTTGGAACTCCGCCGGGTCTCCGTCGACCTCGACCGACTGGACCGTGCCGTGGGCGAAGTCCAGGTTGACGCGCTCGAGGTCGGCGGTCGTCCAGGCGTCGATGGTCGTGACGGCCCGCAGCGGCTGGCCGTTGCTGCCCGGGTAGGTGAAGGAGATGTCGTACGACGCCACGTCGTAGCCGGGGTTGCCGAGGTACGGGAAGAGCCGGTCGCCGACGCCGAGCGGGACGGCGGGGGCGGTCGCGGCGACGAGGCAGACGGAGACGGCCGACGTGAGCAGGGCGGCTGCGGTCCGGCGCCGCCGGGTGGGGGCGGCGGCCTGGCGGTGTGGGGTCAGGAGCATGGCCCATGGCTATCAACGCGCGGGGGAACGTCGCGGACGGCGCGCTTCCGCCCCACCCGAACCGGGGACCGGGCCTGCGCCGGGTGCCGTCCCGGCGGTTCGGTGCGGCCGTACGCGCCTGCGCCGGGTGCCGTCCGGCGGTTCGGGTGGGGCGGAAGTGCGCCGTCCGCGAAGCCGTCCACGGGCAGGTCAGCGCCCAGGCCTGCGCCGCGCGACCCCAATACCGCCCCGGCCGCCCCGTCCGCAGCTCGGAGTCGGCTCCACGCACGAGGCCGGCACCGCGAGCCCCGGCGTCCCGGACGGCTCAGACCCGGGCCCGGGTCAGCCGAGGGCGCCTGGGCTGGCGTTCCCTCGCCCTGCCGGAAGGCCGTTCACCGGCGCGGCCCGCGTCAGTCGCCCTGCGGTTGCGGCTGCGGCTGCGGCTGCGCCCGGCTGACGTCGTACACCCCGGCCACGTCGCGCATCGCGCGCATCAGGCCGGGCAGATGGCCGGCGTCGGGGAGCTGCACGGTGTAGGTGTGCCGCACCTGCTGCTGGGTGGGGGGCTCGACGGTCGCCGAGACGATCTCGGCCCCCTCGGAGGCCATGGCCTCGGTGAGGTCGGCCAGCAGATGCGGACGGACGAACGATTCGGCGACCAGCGTGACCCGGCACTCGGCGGCCTCTCCCCAGCGCACGCCGACCTCCGCACGCCCCCCGTCCTTCATGCGCGCTACCGCGGCGCACTCCACGCGGTGCACGGTGACCGCTCCCCCGCGTACGGCGAAGCCGGTGATCTCGTCGGGTGGTACGGGCGTACAGCAGCGGGCGAGCCGGACGGTGGCGCCGGGCAGGTCGGCGAGGACGTTGCCGGGGGCGGCGCGGTCGGCGGGCTGTTCGGGCGTCGCGTCGGGCTCGGGCACGTCGGCGGGCCGGACGCCTGTCCGGTTCTCCGCGACCCGCGCCTCGCTCTCCTGGGATTCCGCCTGCGCCGGATGGGCGGTCAGCCACCGCTGGATGGCGATCCGGGCCCCGGGGGTGTGCGCGTGCTCCAGCCACTCCCGGGAGGGCTCCGACGCCGGGTCCTGGCCCATGAGGAGCTGAACGGTGTCGCCGTCCTTCAGCACGGTGCTCAGCGTCGCCAGGCGGCCGTTCACCCGGGCGCCGATGCAGGCGTGCGCGTCCTCGCCGTACTGCGCGTACGCGGCGTCCACGCAGGTCGCGCCCTCGGGCAGGCCGAGGGTGCCGCCGTCCGGCCGGAAGACGGTGATCTCGCGGTCCTGGGCGAGGTCCTCGCGCAGGGTCGACCAGAAGTGGTCGGGGTCGGGTGCCGCCTCCTGCCAGTCGAGGAGCCGGGAGAGCCAGCCGGGGCGGGTGGGGTCGACGCGCTCGCCGTCGGCCGGGTCGTCGGGGGCCGGTGCGTACGGGTTGCCGAGGGCGACGACGCCGGCCTCGGCGACCTTGTGCATCTGGTGCGTACGGATGAGGACCTCGACGACCTGGCCGTCCTCGCGGGCCACGGCCGTGTGCAGCGACTGGTAGAGGTTGAACTTCGGTACGGCGATGAAGTCCTTGAACTCCGAGACCACCGGCTTCATACAGGTGTGCAGTTCGCCCAGGACGGCGTAGCAGTCGGCGTCCTCGTTCACCAGGACCAGGACGCGGCCGAAGTCGGAGCCGCGGAGCCGGCCGCGTTTGCGGGAGACGCGGTGCACCGAGACGAAGTGGCGCGGCCGGATGAGGACTTCGGCCGTGATGTCCGCCTCGCGCAGCACACCGCGCACCTCGTCGGCGACCTCGGCGAGCGGGTCGTCCGCGCGGGCCGCGTTGCGGACGATCAGCTCCCTGGTGTGCGCGTACTCCTCGGGATGCAGGATCGCGAAGACCAGGTCTTCCAGTTCGGTCTTGAGCGCCTGGACGCCGAGCCGTTCGGCGAGCGGGATGAGCACGTCACGTGTCACCTTGGCGATGCGCTCCTGTTTCTCGGGGCGCATGACACCGAGGGTGCGCATGTTGTGCAGCCGGTCGGCGAGTTTGATCGACATGACGCGGACGTCGTTGCCGGTGGCCACGAGCATCTTGCGGAAGGTCTCGGGCTCGGCGGCGGCGCCGTAGTCGACCTTCTCCAGTTTGGTGACGCCGTCGACGAGGTAGCGGACCTCCTCACCGAACTGGTCGCGGACCTGCTCGAGCGTGACGTCCGTGTCCTCGACGGTGTCGTGCAGCAGCGACGCGGTCAACGTGGTGGTCTCGGCGCCGAGTTCGGCGAGGATCAGGGTCACGGCGAGGGGGTGGGTGATGTACGGCTCGCCGCTCTTGCGCATCTGGCCGCGGTGCGAGGACTCGGCCAGGACGTAGGCGTGACGCAGGGGTTCGAGGTCGGCTTCGGGGTGGTGGGCGCGGTGGGCCTCGACGACATGGCTGATGGCGTCGGGCAGCCGGCCCCTGGCGGCGGGGCCGAGCAGGGCCGCGCGGCCCAAGCGGCGCAGGTCGATCCGGGGGCGGGCCTTTCTGCGGGTGGCTGTCGGTGTCACCGCTCCTGACACCGCGCCCGGCATCTGGCCTGGGGTCACGGAATTCGTGGCCTCCGCACTCATGGGCACCTCCGGCTGCGTCAACCGGCGGACGGGGCGCCCCAGAGCGGACATGGCTCAGGGGGCGGCTTCGGTCCCCCGTCCGGGCCGGTGCTTGATGCTACCGAGCCCACCACGCCCGACTGACCGCCTCTCGCCGAGCGTGAAACTGATCACCCATTCGAGCGACGAATGTGAGGTTTGTACCCCTGTACCGAGCGAGCTCGATGATGCGATTCTCGCCAAGTGGCCGAATATCAACGGCGATTTCGGATCGTCCGGCTGAAGACACCCAGGTGTTTCAGGACGACAGCCCCCGGCTCATGCGGACGTCGCCGTTTCCAGCCAGTCCGCGTCGATCTCGCCCTCGGCCACGATCACGGCCGGGCCGGTCATCTCGATCTCGCCGTCGGGCCGCTCGGTGATCAGCAGCGTGCCGCCGGGAAGGTCCACGGTGTAGGTCGCGGGGGCGCCGGTGACCTTCGGGTCGGCACCGTCACGGCGGGCGGCGGCCACGGCGACGGCGCACGCGCCCGTGCCGCACGATCGGGTCTCGCCGGAGCCGCGCTCGTGCACCCGCAGCGCCACGTGCCCGGGGCCGCGGTCGATCACGAACTCGACGTTCACACCGTCCGGGTAGGCGGTCGCCGGGCTGAAGGGCGGCGGGGAGAACAGGTCACCCGCGTGCGCCAGGTCGTCCACGAAGGCGACCGCGTGCGGGTTGCCCATGTTGACGTTGCGCGCGGGCCAGCTGCGCTCGCCGACGCTCACCGTGACGTCGCCGTCGGGGAGTACCGCGCGGCCCATGCCGACGGTCACGTCACCGTCCTTGGCGATGTGCACGCTCTTCACGCCCCCGCGCGTGGCGACCGCGAGGTCCCCCTCGGTCACGTGACCGGCGCGCTGGAGGTAGCGCGCGAAGACCCGCACGCCGTTGCCGCACATCTCCGCGACCGAGCCGTCGCCGTTGCGGTAGTCCATGAACCACTCCGCCTCGGCCGCCATGCCCGTCGCCTCCGGGTGCGCGGCGGACCGCACCACGTGCAGCAGCCCGTCACCACCGATGCCCGCGCGCCGGTCGCACAGGGCTGCGACGGCGGCCGGAGGCAGGTCGATGGCGTTCTCTGGGTCCGGGACGATCACGAAGTCGTTCTCGGTGCCGTGGCCCTTGAGGAAGGCGATCCGCGTGCTCATGCCTCGATCGTAAGGGGTGCCTACGACAACGCCTCGGCGCGCCCGTGACAGCGTTCCCGCAGCCCGTACGGGGGGGGTCAGCGCAGCCGCGCCACACGCCACACGGCGAGGACCACCACGACGACCACGACCAGGGCGTACGCGAGGACGACCCGCCAGTCGGGTCTGCGGCCGGAGCCGCGGGCCGGCAGGCCCGGCCAGGTGTAGCCGACGCGGCGGGCGGCCATCATGCCCCACCCGGCCGCGCACGAGCAGATCAGCAGGCCCAGCATGGCGATGACGGCCCCGCTGTCGCCGAAGTCGAAGGCGAGCGGGAACGCGAACATCAGGGAACCGAGTGCCGCGAGGCTCACGATGGGCGCCAGCTGCCAGATCCGGAGCCGACGCTGCGGGCGCAGCTCGACCTCGACCTCGTCGGCGAACATCTCGCCGGGCTCGGGACCGTCGTCCGTCACACCCTGCGTCTCGTCGGGCCCGTCGGAGCTGAGGTGCTCCGCCTCCTGCTCCGACGCGTTCTGCTCCGACGCGTCCCCGCGCTCCGTCCCATCCCGCTCGGCGGTGATGTGATCGGTGCTTCGTGCGGTGTCGCGAGGGCCGGCCTCCATCGCCACGCGCCCTCCCAACTAGGACTCAGCTCGGTCGATCGAAGCTCGATGATGGCACGCCGCCGAAGGACCGGATGACGGCCTGGGCGTCCCGATGCCATGACGTGATCAGGCTGTGACCGGTCGTTCGACCAAGGACAGCGCGAGCTGCGGAAGTTCCGTGAGATCGGCCGCCGCCCCACTCAACCAGTGCACCCGCGGGTCGCGCCTGAACCATGAATCCTGGCGGCGCGCGAAGCGCTTGGTGGCACGCACGGTCTCGGCCCGTGCGTCGTCGAGCGTGCACTCCCCGGCGAGCGCCGCGAGCACCTGCTGGTAGCCGAGCGCGCGCGAGGCCGTACGCCCTTCGCGCAACCCCTGCGCCTCCAGCGCGCGCACCTCGTCCACGAGGCCGGCGTCCCACATCCGGTCGACCCGGCGCGCGATGCGCTCGTCGAGTTCGGGGCGGGCCACGTCGACGCCGATCTGCAGGGTGTCGTAGACCGAGTCGTGGCCGGGGAGATTGGCCGTGAAGGGCCTGCCGGTGATCTCGATCACCTCGAGGGCGCGGACGACCCGCCGGCCGTTGCTCGGCAGGATCGCGCGGGCCGCCTCGGGGTCGGCGGCGGCCAGGCGGGCGTGCAGCGCACCGGGACCGCGCAGCGCGAGTTCCTCCTCCAGGCGGGCGCGGACCTCGGGGTCGGTGCCGGGGAACTCCAGGTTGTCGACGGCCCCGCGCACATACAGTCCGGAACCGCCGACCAGGATCGGCCAGCGCCCCTCGGCGAGCAGCGCCTCGATCCGCTCGCGGGCCAGGCGCTGGTACTCGGCGACGGACGCCGTCACGGTCACGTCCCAGATGTCCAGCAGGTGGTGGGGGACGCCGTCGCGCTCCTCGGGCGTCAGCTTGGCGGTACCGATGTCCATCCCTCGGTAGAGCTGCATGGAGTCGGCGTTGACGACCTCGCCGCCGAGACGCTGGGCCAGGAACACGCCCAGATCGGACTTTCCGGCCGCAGTCGGTCCGACGACGGCGATGACACGGGGGGCGGGGGGTGCGCTGCTCACCGCCCCAGTCTCGCAAACCTCGAACCCTGATCTCGAACGAGTTACGTGACGCGACGGACGCGGGGTCGTTGCCCGTTGCGAGGTTCCTGCCGCCGGATCGCAGAGGCGGTGGCCCGGGCCGCGCAAATTGACGCACCGGGCAACGCGGGATTTCGCCCGCACGAGTAACGTATGGAGTGGATATGGGCGTTTTTGCACGACTTCTCCGGCGGTCGAAGGCCACGGCGGAGACGCCTGCAGCCGAGGCTCAGAACGACACGGCGAAGGCCGGGGCCGAGGCGGAGACGGCCGAGGCGCAGACCGCCGAGGCCGCCCGGACCGCCGAGGCGAAGGGCGACGACGAAGCGGCGGAGCCGGCTGCCGAGGCCACTCCCGAGGCCACCGAGGCCGAGGGCGTGGAGATCCCCAAGCAGCAGTCCACCGAGAAGGCGGCCGACAACGAGGCAGGCGAGGGCGCCCGTACGTGACCGCCCCACGCGAGGGAAGGTGAGCCATGGGTCTCATGGACAACGTGAAAGCCAAGCTGGGCCCGGCCAAGGGCAAGGTCTCCGACCTCGCACAGCGGCATGAGGGCAAGATCCATCACGGCCTCGACAGGGCCGCCCAGGCCGTCGACAAGAAGACCAAGGGCAAGTACAGCGACAGGATCCAGTCGGGCACGGGCCGGGCCAAGGGCGCCATGGGCCGACTCACGCACCATGGCGACGGCGCACCGGAGACGGGCGGCACGACGACGCCCGGCGCGGCCGGCACGACGACGCCGCCCGGCACGGGCCGGACGGCACCATCACGGGACGCGGCTCCGCCGACGGACGCTGCTCCCCCGACGGACGCGGGCGGCACTCCGCCTCCGGAGGCACCGCCGCCCACGTCCTGAGCTCGCTTCGGCGCCCAGGGCCCGAGCGTGCATCGGCACATTGAAGGACACATCGGCGGACGGCCGCGGAGCACGAGAGCTCCCGGCCGT
>NZ_JBEOXI010000159.1:0-19840 GCF_040296465.1 Streptomyces sp. NPDC002130 | reverse complement strand
CGATCACATGTGGGGGCGGCCTGATCCGGGAGGGTGAGCCTGAGACTCTCGCAGCGTGCCTGCTCTCGCAGAGCCTCCGCGCACAGCGCTTCCAGGGCGGCGATGCCCGCGCTGTTCGCGTTGGCCGCCGCGAGCCGGGCCGCCTCGGCCTCCAGAAGCGTACGGACCGTGAGGAGCTGGTCGGCCTCCTCCTCCGTCGGCTCGTGCACGAACGCGCCCTGTGCGGGCCGCAGATCGACCCACCCCTCGGTGTTGAGCCGCTGCAGCGCCTCGCGCACCGGTTGCCGGGAGACCCCGAGATGCCCGGCGAGTTCGCTCTCGACGAGATGCTGGCCGGGCTGCAGCGCACGGGTGGTGATGAGTTCGAGCAGTGCCTCGTAGACACGGTCGCGCAGCGGACCCGGGCGTTCCAGCTTGGGTACCGCCCCTTGGGGCAGGCCTGTCGACAGCATCGCGGTCCCCCTCCTCGGCAGGGCCGTGCACAACGCGGCGCGAGCCGGTATCGCCGCAGAATAAGTATTGATTGTCTTTCGTCTACAGTCTACGGCCCACAACAGCCAGGGATTCGAGGAGTTGACCGCGTCACACCGCCCCGCCGCTCACGGGCAGCGCACGACCTGCCCGGCGTACGACAGGTTCCCGCCGAAACCGAACAGCAGTACAGGGTCGCCCCTGGTGATCGCCCCCCGCTCGACCAGCTTCGAGAAGGCCAGCGGGATGCTCGCGGCCGAGGTGTTGCCGGACTCCGTGACATCGCGCGCGACGACCGCGTTGACGGCGCCGATCTTCTCCGCGAGGGGTTCGATGATGCGCAGGTTCGCCTGGTGCAGCACGACTCCGGCGAGGTCGGCCGGCTCCAGCCCGGCCCGCTCGCAGGCCCGGCGTGCGATGGGCGGGAGTTGTGTGGTGGCCCAGCGGTAGACGCTCTGGCCCTCCTGGGCGAAGCGCGGCGGGGTGCCCTCGATGCGCACCGCGTGGCCCATGTCGGGCACCGAGCCCCACAGCACCGGCCCGATGGCCGCCTCGCCCGCGGCCTCCACCACCGCGGCCCCGGCCCCGTCACCGACGAGCACGCACGTGCTGCGGTCACTCCAGTCGGTCACCTCGGACATCTTGTCGGCCCCGATGACCAGCGCCCGGCTCGCGCCCCCCGCGCGAACGGCGTGGTCGGCGGTGGCCAGGGCGTGGGTGAACCCCGCGCACACCACGTTGAGGTCCATGGTGGCGGCCTGCGGAATGCCCAGGCGCGCCGCGACCCGGGCGGCCATGTTGGGCGAGCGGTCGACGGCGGTGGAGGTGGCGACCAGTACCAGGTCGATGTCCGCCGGGGTCAGCCCGGCCGCGGCCAGGGCCTTGGCGGCGGCGTGGGCGGCCAGTTCGTCGACCGGTTCGTCGGGTCCGGCGATGTGACGCGTGCGGATGCCCACCCGGCTCCTGATCCACTCGTCACTGGTGTCCACCAGGCCCGCCAGGTCCTCGTTGGTGAGGACCTTGGCGGGCTGGTAGTGGCCGACGGCGGCGATGCGCGAGCCGTTCATTGGGTGGATCCCCCTCGTTGCCTTGGGTAGCGGATCCTCCAGTCTGATCAGTGACTCACGGGTACGACGGCAGCCAAGGCAACAGGAAACGGGGGCCGGGGTTGTCAGCTTCGGTCAGGACCCAGGACGCCCGGGCACCTGTCGAACCCCTACCCGGTGAACAGCTGCGTGGCCTTCCGCACCAGTTCGTACAGCCCGTACGCGAGCGGTACCCCCACCCACACCCAGGCGAGGGCGATCAGCCACCGCCGGTCCGGGCTAGGCGGACTCTGACTGTTGTGGCTCGACACGGGCGGCCTCCTTCGGGGCGGGGACGTGGTGGCGGGGGTCGACGGGCCGGACCAGTTCGTTGGCGACGAAGCCGACGACGAGCAGCCCGATCATGATCACGAAAGACAGTCCGTACAGGGACGCGCCGTGCCGGCCCGCCTCCTCCTGCCGGTCGGCGATCCAGTTCACGATCAGCGGGCCGAGCACCCCGGCCGTGGACCAGGCGGTGAGCAGCCGCCCGTGGATGGCACCGACCTGGTACGTGCCGAACAAATCCTTCAGATAGGCGGGAACCGTGGCGAATCCACCGCCGTAGAAGGAGAGGATGACCAGCGCGCACAGGACGAACAGCGGTTTGGAGGAGTCGCCGAAGAGGGCGATGAGGGCGTACATCAGGGCGCCGACGCCCAGGTAGACGCGGTAGATGTTCTTGCGGCCGATGAGGTCGGACGTCGACGACCAGCCGATGCGGCCGGCCATGTTCGCGGCGGACAGCAGCGCGACGAAGCCGGCGGCGGCCGTCACGGACACCGGGGTGGAGGTGTCCGCGAAGAAGTCCGTGATCATCGGCGCGGCCTTCTCCAGGATGCCGATGCCGGCGGTGACGTTCGTGCAGAGAACGATCCACAGGAGCCAGAACTGGGGGGTGCGGATGGCCTGTTTCGCCGAGACCTGCGGGCCGGCGGGGGCTTGTCGCGCAGTTCCCCGCGCCCCTGGGGCATGACGCGGAACCCGGACCAGGAGCACGCCCAGCAGCATGAAGACGGCGTACGACAGCCCGTGCACGAGGAAGGCCAGCGCGATGCCGGAGCTGTCGCCGCCGAACGACTCCAGCATCTGGGCCGACCAGGGCGAGGCGATGAGCGCGCCGCCGCCGAAGCCCATGATGGCGATGCCGGTGGCCATGCCGGGCCGGTCCGGGAACCACTTGATCAGGGTGGAGACGGGTGAGATGTAGCCGATGCCGAGACCGATGCCGCCGACGAAGCCGTAGCCGAACACGATCAGCCAGTACTGCTCCAGGGACGCGCCCAGCGCGGAGAGCAGGAAGCCGGAGGAGAAGCAGATCAGGGCGACGGTCATCGCCCAGCGCGGGCCCTTGCGCTCCACGAGCGTGCCGCCGAACGCGGCGGACAGGCCCAGCATGACGATGCCCAGCTGGAAGGGCAGCGCGCTCTGGGTGCCGCTGAGGCCGAGCGCGGACTCCAGGGGCGGCTTGAACACGCTCCAGGCGTAGGCCTGGCCGATGGAGAGATGTACGGAGAGAGCGGCGGGCGGAACGAGCCAGCGGCTCCAGCCCGGGGGCGCGACTGGGGGACTCATGAACCCCGGACGGTAGGGATCCGCACGGGAGTTGGGAAGGCGGCACGTCGACCGTATGCGGCGAACGGTATCCGGCATGCGCCGAACGGTCGGTGCGCGCACCCTTGCCCACCCAACCTCCATACTGTAGACAATATTTCGTCGACACAAGCCGTCCCCGAGCCATACGCAACCCGTCGGGCGGCCGGACGGCAGCCACCTCCGCGGTATCCCTCAAACCGAACGGAGTGTTCCCGTGAAAGTCGCAGTTCTCGGCGCCGGTGCCATCGGCGCCTACGTCGGCGCCGCGCTCCACCGCGCGGGTGCCGAGGTGCATCTCATCGCCCGTGGACCGCATCTGGCGGCCATGAGGCAGCACGGAGTCCGGGTGCGCAGCCCGCGCGGCGACTTCACCGCGCGCCCCCACGCCACCGACGACCCGGCCGAAGTGGGCCCGGTCGACCATGTCTTCCTGGGCCTGAAGGCCAACGCGTACGCGGCGTGCGGGCCGCTGATCGCGCCGTTGCTGCACGAGACGACCTCGGTCGTCGCGGCCCAGAACGGCATCCCCTGGTGGTACTTCCACCGGCACGGCGGTCCGTACGACGGCCACCGTGTCGAGAGTGTCGACCCCGACGGCGCGGTCAGTGCGGTGCTCGCGCCCGAACGGGCCATCGGCTGTGTCGTCTACGCGGCGACCGAACTCGAAGGGCCGGGCACGGTCCGGCACTTGGAGGGCACGCGGTTCTCCATCGGCGAGCCCGACCGCAGCCGCTCCGCGCGCTGTCTCGCGTTCAGCGAGGCCATGCAGGCGGGCGGCCTGAAGTGCCCGGTCGAACCGGACCTGCGGGGCGACATCTGGGTCAAGCTGCTCGGCAACATCTCGTTCAACCCGATCAGCGCGCTGGCCCGCGCGACCATGCGGCAGATGTGCCTGCACGGCGGTACCCGCAGGGTCATCGAGATCATGATGACCGAGACGCTGGCGGTCGCCCAGGCCCTCGGCTGCGAGGTCGGTGTCTCCATCGAGCGCCGGCTCGCCGGTGCCGAGCGGGTCGGCGACCACCGCACCTCCACGCTCCAGGACCTGGAGCGCGGCAAGCCGCTCGAACTCGACGTGCTGCTCGCGGCGGTCGTCGAGCTGGCGGAGATCACCGGCGTGGAGGTGCCCACCCTGCGCACCGTGCACGCCATCTCGGACCTGCTCGCGCTGAGGAGCGCCGCATGAGGAAACGCGACCGGACCCCCAAGACCTACACCCGGCTCACCCACCCGCTCGTCCGGGACTCCCGCGACCAGCCGTTCCGGCAGGCCACCTGGGAGGAGGCCCTGGACCGGGCCGCCACGGGCCTCGGGCGCAACCGCGACGCCTTCGGCATGTTCAGCTGCGCCCGCGCCACCAACGAGATGAACTACGTGGCGCAGAAGTTCGCCCGCGTCGTCATGGGCACCAACAACGTCGACTCCTGCAACCGCACCTGTCACGCCCCGAGCGTGGCGGGCCTGTCGGCGGCGTTCGGCTCGGGCGGCGGGACGTCGTCGTACGAGGAGATCGAGCACACCGACGTCATCGTGATGTGGGGCTCGAACGCCCGGTTCGCGCACCCGATCTTCTTCCAGCACGTGCTGAAGGGGATCAGGAACGGCGCCCGGATGTACGCGGTCGATCCCCGCCGGACCTCGACCGCCGAGTGGGCGGAGAGCTGGATGGGGCTCAACGTCGGCACGGACATCCCGATGGCGCACGCGATCGGCCGCGAGATCATCCACGCGGGGCTCGCGAACGAGGCGTTCATCGAGCGGGCGACCAGCGGCTTCGAGGAGTACAAGGCCCTGGTCGAGCCGTGGACGCTGTCGCTCGCCGAGAAGGTGACGGGCGTACCGGCGGCGGCGATCCGCGAGCTGGCGCACGCCTACGCCCGTGCGGAGCGGGCCCAGTTGTGCTGGACCCTCGGCATCACCGAGCACCACAACGGCACCGACAACGTCCGCGCCCTGATCAACCTGTCCCTGCTCACCGGGCACGTCGGCCGCTACGGGTCGGGCCTGCAGCCCCTGCGCGGGCAGAACAACGTGCAGGGCGGCGGCGACATGGGCGCGATCCCCAACCGGCTGCCCGGGTTTCAGGACATCCTCGACGCGAGCGTCCGTCTGAAGTTCGAGTCGGCCTGGGACACCGTGATCCAGCCCCACTACGGCCTGAACCTCACGGAGATGTTCGAGGCGATGGAGGACGGCTCGCTGAGGGCCGTGTACTGCATCGGCGAGAACCCGGCCCAGTCCGAGGCGGACAGCGAGCAGGCCGTGCGGCGGCTGAAGGCGCTGGACTTCCTGGTCGTGCAGGACATCTTCCTGACGAAGACCGCCGAGCTCGCGGACGTCGTCCTGCCGGCCACCGCCGGCTGGGCGGAGACCGACGGCACGACCACCAACAGCGAGCGGCGGGTCCAGCGCGTCCGCAAGGCCGTCACCCCGCCCGGCGAGGCCCGCGAGGACATCGACATCATCTGCGAGCTCGCGGCCCGCCTCGGACACGACTGGAAGTACGCCGACGCCGAGACCGTGTGGAACGAACTGCGGTCCGTCTCGCCCGACCACTACGGCATGACGTACGAGCGCCTGGAGGAGCACCAGGGCATCCAGTGGCCCTGCCCGAGCACGGACGGCATCGAGCCGACCTATCTGCACGGCCGGCTGTGGGAGACCGACCCCGCCCGGCGGGGCCCGCTCGCGCCCTTCGGGATCGTGCAGCACGACCCGCCGGTGGACCTCACCGACGAGCGGTACCCGATCCGGCTCACCACCGGGCGGCGGCTCGACTCGTACAACACCGGTGTGCAGAGCGGCGGTTACGCCTCGCCGCTCAGGCGCGGTGAGTTCATCGAGCTGAGCCCGGAGGACGCCGAGCGCTACGGCGTCGTGGTCGGCGAGCACGTCCAGGTGACTTCGCGGCGCGGGTCGGTGACCGCGCCCGTGTGGGTGGACACCGCGCTGCGGCCCGGGCTCGCCTTCATGACCATGCACTTCCCGGACGAGGTGGACACCAATGCCCTGACGATCGAGGCGAACTGCCCGATCGCCGGGACGGCGGAGTTCAAGGCGTCGGCGATCCGGATCGAGAAGCTGCCCATCGCGACCATCGTGGGGTGAACGCACGTGGACCTGCACTTCGGTGACAGCAAACCGACGGACGAGGAACGGGCGGCCGTCGACGCCCTCCTCGGGCCTCCCGAGTCCTCCTGGGAGGGCGCCGCCCGCGACGAGAT
Organism: Streptomyces sp. NPDC002130; assembly: GCF_040296465.1. NCBI lineage: Bacteria > Bacillati > Actinomycetota > Actinomycetes > Kitasatosporales > Streptomycetaceae > Streptomyces > Streptomyces sp. NPDC002130. Next base: position 13,464 of record NZ_JBEOXI010000159.1, on the reverse strand, counting down.
GCGAGCCGCCGATCTGAGGTGGGCACGGGGCGGGCGCGAGGCCCGGGACCGTCGCGACCTGTTGTTGCCGGGGCTGCACGCGGTCAACGACCGGATCGGCTGGATCAGCGAGGGCGCCCTCGACTACCTGTGCCGGCGGCTGACGGTGCCGCCGGCGGAGGCGTACGGGGTCGCCACCTTCTACGCCATGTTCTCGGTCAAGCCCCGTCCGGCGACCGTGCTGCACGTGTGCACGGACCTGGCGTGTGCGGCGGCCGGGGCGCCGGAGCTGTGCGCCGGGATCGAGGAGCGGCTGGGCCTCGGCAGCGGGGTGAGCGTCCAGCGCAGCCCGTGCCTGGGGCTGTGCGAACGCGCCCCGGCGGCGCTCGCCATCAAGGCGGGTGACCCGGTCCGCACGGCCGTCTCGGCACCGGCGACCGTCCACGACGCCGTGCTCGCCGCGAGCTCCCCGGACTCCGCGCCCGAAGAGCCACCGGCCGCGCTGGCGGTGCCCCAGGCGGGGCAGGGCGGGCTGATGCTGCTGCACCGCGTCGGGGTGGTCGACCCGTCGTCCCTCGACGACTACCGCGCCCACGGCGGCTACACCGCCCTGCGCCGGGCCTTCGAGCTGGGACCCGCCGGGGTCATCCGCGAGGTCACCGACTCGGGCCTGGTCGGGCGTGGCGGCGCCGCCTTCCCCACCGGCCGCAAGTGGCAGGCCACGGCGTCCCAGCCCGACCGTCCGCACTACCTCGTCTGCAACGCCGACGAGTCGGAGCCGGGCACGTTCAAGGACCGCGTGCTGATGGAGGGCGACCCGTACGCGCTGGTCGAGGCGATGACGATCGCCGGGTACGCGACCGGCGCCCACCAGGGCTACCTGTATCTGCGCGGGGAGTACCCGCGCGCCCTGCACCTGCTGGAGCACGCCATCGCGCAGGCCCGTGCCCGCGGGCTGCTCGGTGACGACGTCCTCGGGCAGGGGTACGCCTTCGACATCGAGATCCGGCGCGGCGCGGGCGCCTACATCTGCGGTGAGGAGACGGCCCTGTTCAACTCCATCGAGGGCTACCGGGGCGAGCCGCGCTCCAAGCCGCCGTTCCCGGTGGAGAAGGGCCTGTTCGGCAAGCCGACGGTCGAGAACAACGTCGAGACCCTGGTCAACGTCCTGCCGATCCTCACCATGGGCGCCCCGGCGTACGCGGCGATCGGCACCGGGCGCTCCACCGGGCCGAAGCTGTTCTGCGTGTCCGGGAGTGTGGAGCGGCCCGGTGTGTACGAGGTGCCGTTCGGCGCGACGCTCGGCGAAATGCTCACCCTGGCCGGGGTGCGCGAGGGGCTGCGGGCGGTGCTGCTCGGCGGGGCCGCGGGCGGGTTCGTCCGGCCCGACGAGCTGGACGTGCCGCTCACCTTCGAAGGGACACGGGAGGCCGGCACGACACTCGGCTCGGGGGTCGTCATGGCCTTCGACGACAGCGTGCCCCTGCCCCGGCTGCTGCTGCGCATCGCGGAGTTCTTCCGCGACGAGTCGTGCGGGCAGTGCGTGCCGTGCCGGGTCGGGACGGTCCGGCAGGAGGAGGCGCTGCACCGGATCGCGGAGCACACGGGCGCCGAGGCCGCCGGTGACATCGCGCTGCTGCGGGAGGTCGGCCGCGCCATGCGGGACGCCTCGATCTGCGGTCTCGGGCAGACCGCGTGGAACGCCGTGGAATCCGCCATCGACCGTCTGGGGGCGTACGAATGACCGTCACACCGCTGGGGATCCCGCGCCGCATGCTGGAGTTCACCATCGACGGCGAGGAGGCCCGGGTCCCCGAGGGTTCGACGATCCTGGAGGGCTGCCGGGCGGCCGGGAAGGACATCCCGACCCTGTGCGAGGGCGACACCCTGCGCCCGAAGAACGCCTGCCGGGTCTGTGTCGTCGAGGTCGAGGGGGCCAGGACACTCGTCCCGGCCTGCTCCCGCAAGGCCGAGCCGGGCATGGAGGTCCGTACGGACACCGAGCGCGCCCGGCACAGCCGCAAGGTCGTCCTCGAACTGCTCGCGTCCTCGGTCGACCTGTCGACGACGCCGAAGGTCGCCGGGTGGCTCAAGGAGTACGAGGCGAAGCCGGACCGCTTCGGCCCGGACGCGGCCCGCCTGAACGAGGAACCGAAGATCGACAACGACCTGTACGTCCGTGACTACGACAAATGCATCCTCTGCTACAAGTGCGTCGACGCATGCGGCGACCAGTGGCAGAACTCCTTCGCGATCTCGGTCGCCGGGCGCGGTTTCGACGCCCGGATCGCCGTGGAGCACGACGCGCCGCTGACCGACTCGGCGTGCGTGTACTGCGGGAACTGCATCGAGGTGTGCCCGACGGGGGCGCTGTCCTTCAAGTCCGAGTTCGACATGCGCGCCGCGGGTACCTGGGACGAGTCGCGGCAGACGGAGACGACCACGGTGTGCGCGTACTGCGGAGTGGGCTGCAACCTGACGCTGCACGTGCAGGACAATGAGATCGTGAAGGTCACCTCGCCGCACGACAACCCGGTGACCCACGGCAACCTCTGCATCAAGGGCCGCTTCGGCTACCAGCACGTACAGAACCGGGACTGATCAGGACATGGGACGAGTCACGGAACGACGCAAGGTGATCCGCATCCGGGACGGGGCGGTCTCCAGCCGCCCGGACACGCTCGTCGCCGAGGAGCCGCTGGAGATCCGGCTCAACGGCAAGCCGCTGGCGATCACCATGCGCACCCCGGGCGACGACTTCGCGCTGGCGGCGGGCTTCCTGGTGAGCGAGGGGGTGCTGGGCGCGCAAGGGGACCTGCGGAACATCGTCTACTGCGCGGGCGCAACGACCGACGGGCAGAACACGTACAACGTGGTCGACGTGCAGACGGCTCCGGACGTGGTGATCCCGGACATCACCCTGGAGCGCAACGTCTACACGACGTCGTCCTGCGGGTTGTGCGGCAAGGCGTCGCTGGACGCGGTGCGCACCACGGCCCGCTTCCCCATCGCCGACACTCCCCCGATCCGGATCTCCCCCGGGCTCCTCGCGAGCCTGCCCGACCGGCTGCGCGCGGCCCAGCGGGTCTTCGACCGGACGGGGGGCCTGCATGCCGCGGCCCTCTTCTCCGAGGAGGGCGAGCTGCTGGACGTCCGGGAGGACGTGGGCCGGCACAACGCGGTCGACAAGCTGGTGGGCCGCGCCCTGCAGAACGGGGAGCTGCCGCTGTCCCGGGCGGTTCTGCTCGTGTCGGGCCGGGCCTCCTTCGAGCTGGCGCAGAAGGCCGTGATGGCCGGCATCCCGGTCCTGGCAGCCGTGTCGGCGCCGTCCTCGCTGGCGGTGGACCTGGCCGCCGAGACGGGCCTGACGCTGGTGGGCTTCCTGCGGGGCAGCTCCATGAACGTGTACGCGGGTGAGGACCGGATCGCTCTGCGGGCCGCGGCCGCCCAGGGCTGAGCAGGTTCCTCCGCGACACGGCGGCGGGGCCCCGACCGGCGGGGAGCGCCCCCTGCGCCGCAGGGGCCCCGTCTCGGCCCCGCGCGCAGACCGGCGGGCCGGCCCCGGGTCCTCAGTCGGCCGTACCGGATATCCGGGCCAGCATCGCCGTGAACTGCTCCCGTTCGGCCGCCGACAGCGGCGCGAGCAGTTCGTCGTTGGCGGCGCGGGCCGCCTTCTCGCAACGCTTCAGCAGCCGGGCGCCGCGTGGGGTGAGGGACACCGCGTTCTTGCGGCGGTCCCGCGGGTCCGGCTCGCGTACCACCAGACCCGCCGACTGGAGGTCGTCGAGGACGCCGACGAGGTCCTTGGGGTCAAGCCGGACCCCGCGGCCGAGGTCGGCCTGGGCGACGGGGGCGAGGTCGCGGACGGCGGACAGCACCACGTGGTGCCACATCCGCATGTCCTCGTCCGCCAGCGCCTCGGCCACCAGGGCCCGGCCGCGGGCGGCGGCGCGGCCGAGCAGCCAGCTGGGCAGGGAGCGGATCGCGGGGAGGGGTGCTTCCGACATGGCCGCAGCCTAACCAAGAGATCGTTGGTTCTCCCTATGATCCTCCTATACGTTGGGCACCCTGAGATCTCATTGGGATCACCAACGACCCCGGAGGTGTGATGCGCCGCGTCCGCTACGAATCCCCAGGCGGCCCCCTCTTCGTGGAGGAAACACCGCTCCCCGTGCCCGGCCCCGGAGAGCTGCTCGTGCGCGCGGAGGCCATCGGCGTCACGCTCCCGGTCGTGCGCAAGGTCACCGAGGCGGCCGAACCGGTCCCGCTCGGCGGCGAGATCGCCGGGCAGGTCACGGCCGTCGGTGAGGGCGTCACCCGCTTCGGCACCGGCGACCGGGTGACCGGGCTCTGCCTCGGCCACGGCTACGCGGACTTCGCGGTGCTGCACGAGGCCATGGCCTCCCCGGTCCCCCCGGACGCGAGCGCCGTCGACGCGGTCGCCCTGGTCCGCAGCGGCCTGGTCGCCCTGGGCGCCCTGGAGGCGGCCCGCCCCGAGCCGGGCGAGGCGGCCCTGGTCACGGCGGCCGCGAGCGGTGTCGGCCAGTTGGCCGTGCAGCTGGCCAGGACGCGCGGCGCCGGACGCGTGGTGGGAGCCGTCTCCGACCCGGCCAAGGCCGACTTCGTGCGCGGTCTCGGCGCCGACCACGTCATCTCGTACGGCGACGCGAGCTGGGGAACACCGGTGGACTACGTCCTGGACGCGGTCGGCGGCGAGCTGCTCACCCGCGCCCTCCACGCACTCGTCCCCGAGGGGCGGCTGGTGGCATACAGCTCGGGCGGCGGTGCCATCCAGGCCTACGACCTGCTCGTGGGAGCCAAGTCGGTCATCGGGTTCCAGATGGCCCGCATCGCCCGCGGCAAGCCGGACCTGTACGAGCAGTGGCGTGAGGAACTGTGGCGGCTGTTCGCGGCAGGAGAGCTCAGGCCCGTCCTCCACGGGGAGTTCGCCCTGGAGGACGCGGCCAAGGCACACGCGGAGATCGAGGGGCGGTCCAACCTGGGCAAGGTCGTCCTGATCCCCTGACGCACGGTCCTTGTGGGGGGTCTGTGAGCCAAGTACCGTCTGTGGCCCACACATGGGACGTGGAATGTCCGAATGACCGGATGTCCGTTCCCATGATCCGGTGGTCCAGCCGACAGACGCATGAAGGGCAGGTCGCACCATGCCGTCAAGTCTTCGCGCACGTCTGAGATCCACCCTGACAGCCGCCGTCACGACCGGGGCGCTCCTCGCGCCCACAGCTGTGGCGCACAGCCGGCCCGCCACGGCCTTACCGGAGTTCGACCAGCAGGTGCTCTTCAAGGCGTCCCAGGATCCGGGCTACGCCTGCTTCCGGATCCCGGCGATGGTGCGCACCACCGGCGGCACCCTGCTCGCCTTCGCCGAGGGCCGTGTCCTCAACTGCGGTGACGCGGCCGACATCGACATCGTCGTCAAGCGCTCCACCGACGGCGGCCGCACCTGGGGGCCGCTCCAGGTCGTCACCGAGGGCGCGGGCGACACGCACGGCAACCCGGCGCCCGTCGTGGACCGCAGGACGGGCCGGATCCTGCTCGCCGAGACGTACAACACCGGCCGTACGGACGCCGGCAACTGCACCGTCCCCTGCGACCGCACCCCGCACCTGCAGTACAGCGACGACGACGGCCGTACCTGGTCCAAGCCGCGCGATCTGAGCGGCGAGATCCTGCCCGAGGACTGGAACTCCTGGTACGCGACCGGTCCCGTGCACGGCATCCAGCTGACCCGCGGCAAGCACGCCGGGCGGCTCGTGTTCGGCGTCAACACCGAGACGTGGAACGGCACCCGGGTCTCCGCCAACCACGCCGCGCTCGTCGTCAGCGACGACGGCGGCGACTCCTGGCGGGTCGGCGCCACGGACACCTGGCCCATAGCGCAGGACGGCACGTTCCGGCAGAAGCCGTCCGAGGTGACGCTCACCGAACGCCCCGACGGCGCCCTGCTCGTCAGCGGCCGGGAACAGGACGGCACCGACCTGGGCCACCGCTCACAGACCCTCAGCCTCGACGGCGGCGACAGCTTCGCCGCGCCCTTCCGCGACCTGCCGGACCTGTACACCCCGCAGGTCCAGGGCGCGACGCTGCGCCTTCGCGACCGGTTGCTGCTGTCCGCTCCGGCCGACCCCGACCGCCGCCGCACGATGATGGTCCGCTCCTCCTACGACGGCGGGCGCACCTGGGAGAGCGTGGACCGGGGCACGGTCGTCACCACGGACTGGTCCGGCTACTCCGACATGGCGGCCCTGGGCGACTCGACGGTGGGGCTGCTGTACGAGGGCGGCGCGGTCGACGCGCGCGACGAGATCCGCTTCGCCCGCTTCACCGAGGACTGGCTGAAGCCACGCCGTGGCGCCGACCCGACCACGCGTGACGCGGCGGCGGGCGGCAGGCCCGCGGCCGTGCTCGGCGGTGCCGCACGGACGGACGGTGCCCGGGGCGGCGCGCTGTCCTTCGACGGCGCCGACGACGCCGTCCGGCTCCCGTACCGGTCCGGACTGCCGCTCGGGGAAGGGGACTTCACGGCGTCGCTGCACTTCCGCTACACGGCCACGGCCGGCGAGCAGCCCTTCCTGTGGATGGGCGGTATCGGCAGCACCCAGCCGCAGATCTGGCTGCGCGGGGAACCCGCGAGCGACCGGGTCCGGGCGCTGATCACCACCAGGTCGGGCGCGACGACCGTCAGGTCGGCCTCGGTGTGGACCGAGGGCGCCCACAACGACGGCCGCTGGCACCATCTGGCGCTGCGCCGGGGCGGCGGGCGGCTGACGCTGTTCCTCGACGGCACGCCGCTCACCACCGCTGACGTGCCGGGCTCGGTCAGCCGCAACTCGCCGTTCGGCGTGCACATCGGCCAGCGCATGGACAGCCGGGCGTTCCTCACCGGGTCGATCGACGACGTCCGGGTGTGGAACCGGGCGCTGAGCGACGAGGAACTGGCCTCCGGTGCCTCGGGCGCGGCCTCCCGGGGCACGGTGCTGTGGCTGCCCATGGACCGGGTGAGCGGCAGCAACTAACGTCACTGGGCGTGCCCGACGACTCAGGAGCATCACGAGCACGACAGCGCACGGGAACCGGGATCGGCCTGCTGCTGGTCCTGGTTCTCGGCGCGGCGCTGCTCATCGCCCTGCCCGGCGACGACGGTCCGGACGACGACACCTGTCAGGCGCTCACCGTCGGCTCCTGGGACACGGACGACGCCCTCGACGCCGAATTCGCCCGCTACGGCGACGACGCGAGCCGCACGGACGACTGGACGGGCGGCGACGGCACCCACTCGGTGCGGTTGCCGGACGGCCGGGTGCTGTGGCTGTTCTCGGACACCTACCTGGGCCGGGTGTACGGCCCGCCCAACCCGCACGGCGAGTCCTACGCCTGGCGGGACGCCGGCACGCCGCTGGTGCGCAACTCGGCCGTGCTGATGCGCGACGGCCGCCTCGAATCCACCCTGCCCGCCCCGCTGTTCGCCGACCCGGCACCGAATCAGTGGCGCTGGCCGGTCGCCGCACGCGTCGAACCCCGCTCGCCCGGCTCCTCGGAGCGAGTCGTCCGGGTGCTGCTGTGGGTGCGCACGGCAGGGCAGGCCCCCTGGATCTACGGCGTGCCCACCGCGACCGAGGTCGCCACGCTGTCGCTGCCCGGGCTGCGCCTGGAGTCGATCACCGAGGTTCTCGACCAGCGGCCGGTCGCCGACCCGTCCCGGCGGGTGCTGTTCGGCACGACGCTGGTCGAGGAGGACGGCTGGACCTATGTGTTCGGCGGTGACGACGGCCGGCCCGCCTCCCGCCCCGTCTCGCACGCGTACGCGGCCCGTGTCCCGGCGGGCCGGCTCGCGGACCCGGCCGCCTGGCAGTACTGGAGCGGCTCGGCGTGGGTGCCCCGCGCCCGCCCCCGGCCGGTGCTCGGGGACGGGCGGCGCAAGGGCGTGGGCAGCGCGTTCTCGGTCGTCCGGGAGGGCGGTACGTACGTGCTGTTCACGATGGCCGCCGGTGCGAAGGGGCTGACCACCGTGGCGTCCTACTGGGCCTGCTCCCCGGCCGGGCCGTGGCACGGCCCCGCGAAGGAGTTCGGCCCGCCGCTGCCGCAGGGGCAGGTGGCCGCCTACAACCCGCAGGCGCACCCGGTGCTGAGCGGCGACGGGCGGCTCGTCCTGAGCTACGACGTCAACTGGCTGGAGACGACGGGCGCCGCCGACCGGCTCAGCCGGAACGTGTCCCTGTACCGGCCACGGTTCGTGTCGTTGCGACTGGCTGCGGTGCGGTGACCTCCGCCGCCGCCTCCCGCGCGCGACGCTTGGCGATCACCGCGCACACGATGAGCTGCATCTGGTGGAAGAGCATCAGCGGCAGCACGGCGAGCGCCGCCTGCGCGCCGAACAGGACGCTCGCCATGGGCAGTCCGGCCGCCAGGGACTTCTTCGAGCCGGCGAACTGGATCGCGATCCGGTCCGCCCGGCCGAAGCCCAGCGCCTTGCCGCCGTACCAGGTGAGCAGCAGCATCACGGCGAGGATCACGGCCTCCACGACGGCCAGGCCGCCCAGCCGCGCCGGGCTGACCTGGTGCCAGATGCCCTGAACCATGCCCGCACTGAACGCGGTGTAGACGACGAGCAGGATCGAGCCGCGGTCCACCAGGCCGAGGACCTGCTTGTGGCGCGTGACGAAGCCGCCGATCCAGCGGCGCAGCAACTGCCCGGCGAGGAACGGCACCAGCAGTTGCAGCACGATCTTCAGCAGCGAGTCGGCGGAGAATCCGCCGCCGCTGCCGCCGAGCAGCGAGGCCGCGAGCAGCGGGGTGGCGACGATGCCGACGAGGGAGGAGAAGGAGCCCGCGCAGATCGCGGCCGGCACGTTGCCACGGGCCATCGAGGTGAAGGCGATCGACGACTGGACGGTCGACGGGACCAGGGTGAGGAAGAGCAGGCCCTGGTAGAGCGGGTGCGTCAGGATCACCGGCACCAGTCCACGGGCCGCGAGCCCGAGCAGCGGGAAGACCAGGAAAGTGCAGGCCAGGACCGTAACGTGCAGCCGCCAGTGCCGCAGTCCGTCGAGCGCCTCACGCGTGGACAGCCGGGCGCCGTACAGGAGGAAGAGGAGGGCGACAGCCGCCGTGGAGGCACCCGAGGCGACATCGGCGGCCGGTCCGCGCGCCGGGAACAGCGCGGCGAGGCCCACCGTCCCGAGGAGGAGCAGGATGTAGGGGTCGATCGGCATCCAATGCGGCCAGCGCAGGCGTTTCACGGTGCTCCACTTGCTTTGGTACTTCGGTCGGTCCTGGGGCCGTAGCGGCCCCCTTCCATCCTGCTGCCCCGACCGGCGATCGGGAATCCCGCATGCCGCTCTCACTGTCATCGCGTTTCGCGATAACCTGGGGCTCATGTACGACCCGTCTCATCTGCGCACGTTCCTGTCGGTGGCGCAGACGCTGAGCTTCACACAGGCCGCGCGGCGGCTCGGGGTGCGGCAGTCGACGGTCAGCCAGCACGTGCGGCGCCTGGAGGACGCCACCGGGCGGACGCTGTTCACCCGGGACACGCACTCCGTGGAGCTGACCGAGGACGGCGAGGCCATGCTCGGCTTCGCCCGCCGGATCCTGGAGGTGCACGAGCATGCGGCGGCGTTCTTCACGGGCACCCGGCTGCGCGGCCGGCTGCGCTTCGGCGCCTCGGAGGACTTCGTGCTGACCCGGCTGCCCGAGATCCTGGAGGGCTTCCGGCACGAGCACCCGGAGGTCGACCTGGAGCTGACGGTCGAGCTGTCGGGCACGCTGCACGAGCAGCTGGCCGCCGGGAAGCTGGATCTGGTCCTGGCCAAGCGGCGCCCCGAGGACCCACGGGGCGAGCTGGTCCGGCACGACCGGCTGGTGTGGATCGGCGCGGAACGCCTCCGGCTCGACCCGGACCGTCCGGTGCCGCTCATCGTCTACCCGCCGCCCGGCATCACCCGCGCCCTCGCCCTGGAGGCCCTGGAGCGACAGGGCCGCGACTGGCGCGTGGTGTGCACCAGCGGCAGCCTCAACGGCCTCGTCGCGGCGGCCCGGGCCGGTCTCGGCGTGATGGCCCACTCCCGCGGCCTGATCCCGCCGGGTCTGGTCCGGGTCCCCGACCGGGCGGGGCTGCCGGAACTGGGGCAGGTCGACTTCGTCCTGGTCCACGGTCGGCGCCGCCCCTCCGCCCAGGGCGCGGCGGACGCCCTGGCGGCGGCCGTCCTGGCCGGCGGGGACCGGCTGCAGCGCAGCGAGCGCAAGGGTCTGTGACCTGGCCGGTCAATCGCCTCCGAGGGCAGCAGAGTGACAGAATCCGCCGCCGTCCCGCTGACAGAAGGGACCCCCTTCGACGGCGCGTCTCGCCACGGCCGGACTCGTACAGATTCGGTGGAGATTACGGCACCGAAACTTACTCAACCGTCAGGTTTGTGTCCGACCCTTCCCCATGTGAGCGCTTTTTCCCTCGCTGACCAGCGCGGACCGGAGCGGTGCGCGCTTCCGTACCCCCTCCCGTCCCCTGGCCGGGTGGGGTAGCTTTCACGGCGCTGTGCGGGGCGTCACTCGACAAGAGCGCTGAGGAACGGGGAGCGGGGTTTGCGCGAGTTCACCAACCCTCCGTTGGCGTTGGCACCTCCGGTGGGCGGTCTGGCCGACGTGGTCTTCGAGCATGCCCAGGAGGACCCGCAGCACATCGCGCTGGGCCGCAAGGACGACTCCGGTCAATGGCAGGACGTCACCAGCGCCGAGTTCCGCGACGAGGTGCTCGCCCTGGCCAAGGGCCTGCTGGCGAGCGGCATCCGGTTCGGCGACCGGGTCGCGATCATGTCCCGCACGCGCTACGAGTGGACCCTCTTCGACTACGCGCTGTGGACGGTCGGCGCCCAGGTCGTGCCGGTCTATCCGACGTCCTCGGCCGAGCAGTGCTTCTGGATGCTCTACGACGCCGAGGTGACGGCCGCGGTCGTGGAGCACGAGGACCACGCGATGACGATCGCCACCGTCATCGACCGGCTCCCCCGCTTGCACCGGCTGTGGCAGCTGGACTCCGGTGCCGTGCACGAGCTGTACGACGCGGGCGCGCACCTCGACGACGAGGTGGTGCACCGCCACCGGCAGGCCGTCACACCCGACTCGGTCGCCACGATCATCTACACCTCGGGCACCACCGGCCGTCCCAAGGGCTGTGTCATCACGCACGGCAACTTCATGTACGAGGCGGACACCGTCATCGAGCGCTGGGAGCCGGTGTTCCACTCCCGGCGCGGTGACGAGGCGGCGACCCTGCTGTTCCTGCCGCTCGCCCACGTCTTCGGGCGGATGGTCCAGGTCGCCGGGATCCGCGGCAAGGTGAAGTTCGGCCACCAGCCGCAGCTGAACGCGGCGGCCCTGCTGCCGGACCTTGCCGCGTTCAAGCCGACGTTCTTCCTGGCCGTGCCGTACATCTTCGAGAAGGTGTTCAACGCGGCCCGCCGCAAGGCCGAGAAGGAGGGCCGCTCCGGCCCCTTCGAGAAGGCCGTCGACATCGCGATCAAGTACGCGGACGCGATGGAGGCCAAGGCCTGGGGCACCGGCCCCGGCCCGTCTGCGGGCCTGCGCATGCAGCACCAGCTGTTCGACAAGCTCGTCTACACCAAGATCCGCGCCGCCATGGGCGGCCGCATCAAGCACGCCATGTCCGGCGGCTCGGCGATGGACCGCCGCCTCGGGCTGTTCTTCGCCGGGGCGGGCGTCCACATCTACGAGGGCTACGGCCTGACCGAGTCCACGGCGGCCGCGACCGCCAACCCGCCCGGGCGCACCCGGTTCGGCACGGTGGGGCAGCCCATCCCGGGCATGACCGTGCACATCGCGGACGACGGCGAGATCTGGCTGCACGGCGAGAACGTCTTCCAGGGGTACCTCAACAACCAGAAGGCCACCGACGCGACCCTGCACGACGGCTGGCTCGCCACGGGCGACCTCGGCGCGCTGGACGAGGACGGCTTCCTCACCATCACCGGCCGCAAGAAGGAGATCCTGGTCACGTCCGGCGGGAAGAGCGTTTCCCCCGGTGTGCTGGAGGAACGCGTCCGGGACCATCCGCTGGTCAACCAGTGCATCGTCGTCGGCAACGACCGCCCGTACATCGCCGCCCTGATCACCCTCGACCAGGAGGCCGTGGAGCACTGGCTGGCCATGCGGTCCAAGCCGCAGATGTCCGCGGCGGAGCTGGTGCGCGACGCGGATCTGGAGACGGAGGTGCGCCGCGCGGTGGTCGCCGCCAACACCCTCGTCTCGCAGGCCGAGTCGATCCGCACCTTCCGCATACTGGCCCAGCCGTTCACGGAGGAGCACGGGCTGCTGACGCCGTCCCTCAAGCTGAAGCGGAAGGCCATCGAGAAGGCGTACGAGAACGAGGTCGAGGCGCTCTACCGGGCGTGACCTCCACCCCGCGGGGCAGGTGTGGCTTCGGAATCTCCCGTCAGGAATGCATCACCGCCCGTGATCGTTGACGATGGGAGCACACTGACCACTTACCGAAGGATCGAGAGCTCGTGAGCAAGGTCCCCCCGATCATCCTGAACAACGGCGTCGAGATGCCCCAGCTGGGCTTCGGCGTCTGGCAGGTGCCGGACGACGAGGCCGAGACGGCCGTCGGGACGGCACTGGAGGCCGGGTACCGCAGCATCGACACCGCGGCGATCTACGGCAACGAGGAGGGCACCGGCAAGGCCATCGCCGCAGCCGGTCTGCCCCGCGAGGAGCTCTTCGTCACCACGAAGCTCTGGAACGCCGACCAGGGATACGACTCCACGCTGCGCGCCTTCGACACGTCGCTGAAGAAGCTCGGCCTGGACTACGTCGACCTGTACCTGATCCACTGGCCGACGCCGGAGCGGGGTCTGTACGTCGACACCTACAAGGCGTTCGAGAAGCTGCACGCCGACGGCCGGATCCGGGCCATCGGTGTCTCCAACTTCCTTCCCGAGCACCTGGAGAAGCTGATCGGCGAGACGTCGGTCGTCCCGGCGGTGAACCAGATCGAGCTGCATCCGCACCTGCAGCAGGGCGTCTCCCGCGAGTTCCACGCGGAGCGGGGCATCGCCACGGAGGCCTGGTCGCCGCTCGGCCAGGGCAAGGGCCTGCTGGAGGTCCCGGCGATCGTGGCCATCGCCCGCAAGCACGACCGCACCCCGGCCCAGGTCGTGCTGCGCTGGCACATCCAGCTGGGCAACGTGGTGATCCCGAAGTCCGTGACGCCGTCGCGGATCAAGGAGAACATCGAGGTGTTCGACTTCAGCCTCGACGACGAGGACCTGGCGGCGATCAGCGCGCTGAACGAGGACCGGCGCATCGGCCCGGACCCCGCCGAGTTCAACGGCGCCTGAGCCGCACCGGCAGCACCCGGGCCCGGATCCCCCTCGCACGGGGCCGCACCCCGGCAGCGCCCCGGCCCTGAGCCCCCCGAGGGGCCCGGGCCGGGGCGCTGTCGTTCCGGGG
>NZ_JBEOXI010000158.1:0-19927 GCF_040296465.1 Streptomyces sp. NPDC002130 | reverse complement strand
CGTCGCCCGGGGCGCTGGCCCCCTGGCCGCGGCCGGGCGGGGGCGTCGTGCTGCTCCGCCGTCCGCCCCGTGACCGTCGGACCGGGCAACTACCGTGGTGTGCATGGGACAGGCCGTCACACCGGGGGGTGGGGCGGCGCCGACCTGAACGGGGAGCAAGGGTATGAGCAAGCGCGGCACTCTCGGCGGCAGTGCGCACGCCGACCGGGTCTACCGGGTCCTGCGGGCCTTCACCGAGGTCGAAGGGCAGATGCACGGGCCCGGCGAGCTGGCCGAGGCGACAGGGCTGGACGACTCGACGGTGCACCGGATCCTCCAGTCCGGTGTGTACGACGGAATCCTCGCCCGGGAGGGGCACGGTCTGTACCGGCTGGGGGCAGGGGCCGCGCGGCTCGGGCTGAAGTCCCTCGCCCACGCGCCCAACTCGCGTGTCGCACACGCCGTTCTGGAGGATCTGCACACGGCGACCGACGGCGGGCTGGCGTTCCTCTTCGCCCTGGCGCCCTTCGGCGGCGCCGGGAAGCAGTGCCTGGACATGGCCGTCGGCTCGTCGGACCTGTCCGAGATCGGCATCCCGCACCGGGCGCTGCTGGAGGTCTGCCGGTCACTGCGGACCGGCGCGGCGGGGCGGGCCATCCTCGCGTTCCTTCCGAAGGTGATCCAGGACGGTGTGCTGGCCGAGCCCGTTCCCGACGGCGCGGGGCCGGGAGCGTTCCGCGACGACGCGCGCCTGCTCGCCTCGCTCGAGTCCGTCCGCAAGGACGGCATCGCGCTCGACGTCGAGGAGTGGGCGGAAGGGTGGGTCGGCTGCGCGGCGCCCGTCCGGTGGGACGGGCTGATCATGGGGTCCGTGGCCGTGCTGAAGCCCGGTCACGACATCTCGGCCTGCTCGGTGTCCGCGGTCCGGGCGGTGCGGCGGGCCGCGGAGTGCTTCACACCGGCCGACGACCACGGGCCGTGGTCCGAGGAGGCCCCGGGCTCGTACTGAGCGGCCCGCGATGCGTGAGGCCCCCGGCCGTTCCCGGCCGGGGGCCTTTCATGCCTCTGGACGCGCCTTTTTCCGTGTCTTCTCTGTTAATTCCGGGTGTCCGGACCCGTAAAAGTGTCCGCACCGAGCGGCTGTATTCACGAAATCCTCCGTTTCTCACGAGGCGGGATTCCCGCATATCCCGCCCTGCGGGAGAGTCCCGCATTCGCTTGACATGCGGTGGAGCGGCCCCCGAATAATCGAGAGGGAAAGGAGAAAGCCCGAGGAGAGCCGCCTCCACGAGACGGAGAAAGACTCAGATATGACGGTCCGATCCGACACTCCGGTCGAGAGCCCCGCTCCGGCATCAGACTTACCGCCCCGCACCACCGACCCGGCCGCCCCCGCGTCCGGCATGCACGACAGCATCGCCCTCCTGCACACCACCCGGCGCGACGCCGAGCGCGGACCGAGCGACCGGGCCACCCAGCAGCAGCACGCGCGCGGCAAACTGACCGCGCGGGAACGCCTGGACCTGCTCTTCGACGCGGGATCCTTCCACGAGGTGGAGCGGCTGCGCCGGCACCGGGCCACCGGCTTCGGGCTGGAGCACCGCAGGCCCCACACCGACGGCGTCGTCACCGGCTGGGGGACCGTGCACGGCCGGACCGTCTTCGCGTACGCCCACGACTTCCGGGTCTTCGGCGGATCACTGGGCGAGGCGCACGCGGCCAAGATCCACAAAATCATGGACATGGCCCTTTCGGCCGGAGCCCCGCTGGTCTCCCTCAATGACGGCGCGGGTGCCCGTATCCAGGAAGGCGTCTCGGCGCTCGCCGGATACGGAGGCATATTCCGGCGCAATACCAAAGCGTCCGGCGTGATCCCGCAGATCGCCGTGATGCTCGGCCCGTGCGCGGGCGGAGCCGCCTATTCTCCAGCTCTCAACGACTTCGTCTTCATGGTGCGCGGCACCTCCCAGATGTTCATCACCGGCCCCGACGTCGTGCAGTCGGTGACCGGCGAGGAGATATCCCACGAGGGGCTGGGCGGCGCCGACGTCCACGGAGCGGTCTCCGGAGTCGCCGGTTTCGTCCACGACGACGAGGCCGAATGCCTCGAGGAAGTCCGCCACCTGCTCTCCCTGCTTCCGCCCAACAACCGGGAACTGCCACCGTCCTACGACTGCGCCGACCCGGCCGGGCGCACCAACGACTCGCTCGCCGACCTGGTGCCCGCCGACGGCAACCGCCCCTACGACATGCGCGCGGTCATCGAGGAGCTCGTCGACGAGGGGGACTGGCTGGAGACGCACCAGGGCTGGGGCACCAGCGTGCTGTGCGGGCTGGCCCGGCTGGACGGGCAGACCGTCGGCGTCGTCGCCAGCCAGCCGACCAGCCTCGCGGGCGTGCTGGACATCCACGCGTCCGAGAAGGCCGCCCGCTTCATCTCCGTCTGCGACGCCTTCAGCATCCCCCTGGTGACCCTGGTCGACGTGCCGGGTTTCCTCCCGGGGGTCGACCAGGAGCACGGCGGCATCATCCGGCACGGCGCCAAGCTGCTGTACGCCTACTGCAACGCCACGGTCCCGAGGGTCTCGGTGGTGCTGCGCAAGGCGTACGGCGGCGCCTACATCGTCATGGACTCCCAGTCCATCGGCGCCGACGCCACCTACGCCTGGCCCACCAACGAGATCGCGGTGATGGGCGCGGAGGGCGCCGCGGGTGTCGTCTTCCGGCGGGAGATCGCCGCCTCCGACGACCCCGAGGCGACCCGCGAGCGGCTGGTCAAGGAGTACCGGGCCGAGCTGATGCATCCCTATCACGCCGCGGAGCGGGGCCTCGTCGACGACGTCATCGACCCGGTGGAGACCCGCGCCACGCTGATCGACGCACTGCGCGCGCTGCGGTCCAAACACGCCGACCTGCCGTCCCGCAAGCACGGCAACCCGCCCACGTGACAGGCCGCCCGGCAACGACGACCGCCGCGACCGGCAGGGGAGCCGAGCGCATGAGCCACCGACTCAACCCGATCGACGAGGTCTTCCTCTCCATGGGCCCCACGGAAGACCAGGTCGGCCTGACCCACGGGCAGTTCCTCCGGTTCCAGGGCGGGGCGCCGCCGCTGTCCGACTTACGCGACCACGTGAGGGAGCGGCTGCCCGCGCTCCCGGGGCTGACGCACCGCATGACACCGGCACGGGGGCGCAGGCCGCGGCGGGAACCGGACCCGGGCTTCGACCCGGCGGCGCACCTGCGGGAGCAGGAGTTCCCGCCGGGGACGCCGCTCGACACCGTCCTCACCGCCCTGGCCCGTGAGCCGCTGCCGGAGAACGCGCCGCCGTGGTCGATGCGCCTCGTCCACGGCCACGCCGACGGGGAGTTCGCCGTCTGCTACCGCGTCCACCACAGCGCCGAGGACGGCATGGGCGCCTCGCACATCGTCTCCGCACTCTTCGGCGACCCCTGCCTGGAGGGCGGCCGGCGCGACACGGCGGGTCCACGGCCCCTCATCAGCGGCTCCGCCCGCGAGCTCGCCCGGGGCACGGTGAGCGTGGGCACGGGTCTCGCCCGCGCCCTGGTGCCCGCCCAGCCGTGGCCGAAGGCTCCCCGGCCGCGCCCCGAACGCCTCGGCGTGTCCGCCGCCGACGCGACCTGGAACGAACTGCGGCAACTGAGCCGCCGCTTCGGCGCCACCCTCAACGACGCGTTCCTCATGACGTTGTGGAAGGCACTCGACGCCTGGGCCGCCGACGGCGACCAGGACGTACGGTCGCGGTTCCGCACGGCACCGGTCCCGGTGCGGATGCCGCTCAGCACGCGCCGGCCGGGCGAGGACGCCCTGCTCGGCAACCACCTCACCACCGCGGTCGTCGCCCTGCCCGCCCGGGGCACCCCGCTCGACGTGGCCTTCGGCCAACTCGCCGGGCGCACCCGGCGGATGCGTGCCCACGGCCTGCGACCGGCCAGCCGGGCCCTCGTCGGCATCCTGCCCGCGCCACTGACCCGGTGGACGGTCCGGCGGCTGCTCAGCCCCCGCGCCTCACCGCTGTACGCCTCCAACTTCAGCCTGCCCACGGCGCTGTCCTTCTGCGGCGCCCCCGCCATCGACGCGACCCCGCTCGGCGTCCTGCTGCCGGGCAACGCCCTGTCCGTGACCCTGCTCTCCTACGGGCAGCGGGTCCGCGTCGGCTTCCTCTACGACCGCGCGCTCCCCGACGCGGAGCGGCTGGCCGGCCTCTGGCGCGAGGCGCTGGACACCCTGTCCGCCCCCGCCTAGCCCGGGCCACCGCGCGCCCTGCCCTGCCCACCGCACGCCCAACGAAGGAACTCTCGTGTTCGGTTGGTCCCCTTCCCGTGGAAACGCCCTGTCGACGCTGGTGGTGAGTGCCCTCGCGGTGTTCATGGCCGCGTTGGACAACCTCGTCGTGATCACCGCTCTGCCCGCCATCCAGAAGTCTCTCGACACCGATCTGCAGGAGCTGGAATGGACGGTGAACGCCTACACCCTGGCCTTCGCCGTCTTCCTGATGGGCGGCTCGGCCGCGGGTGACCGCTTCGGACGCCGGCGGATGTTCCTCATCGGGCTCACCGTGTTCACGGCGGCCTCGGCGGGGTGTGCGCTGGCCGGCTCGCCCGGGGAGCTGATCGCGGCCCGGGCCGTGCAGGGCTTCGGCGCGGCCATCGTCATGCCGCTGACCCTGACCCTGCTGACCGAGGCGGTGCCGGAGCGGCGCCGCGGGATCGCCCTCGGCGTATGGGGGGCGCTCAGTGGACTGGCCGTGGCGCTGGGCCCGCTGGTCGGCGGGGCCGTCGTCGAGAAGATCTCCTGGGAGTGGATCTTCTGGGTCAACGTGCCGATCGGTGTGGCCGTCCTGCTGCTCGGCCTGTGGCAGCTCGCCGAGAGCAAGCAGCCCGGCGCACGCCTCGACCTGCCCGGCACCGTCCTGGTGAGCCTCGGCATGCTCGGCGTGGTCTTCGCCCTGGTGAGCACCACCGACGACGGCTGGACCAGCGCCAAGGTGCTCGGTTCCCTCATCGCCGGGATCGTGCTGCTCGTCGTGTTCGTGCTGTGGGAGCTGCGCGCCCCGGCCCCGATGCTGCCGATGCGGCTGTTCGCCAACCGCGCGTTCAGCGCCGTCAACGTCACCAGCATGCTGATGTTCGCGGCGATGTTCGGACTGGTCTTCCTGCTCACCCAGTTCATGCAGAACATCCAGGGTTTCTCGCCCCTGGAGGCGGGCGTGCGGATGCTCGCGTGGACGGCGATGCCCGTCGTGGTCGCCCCCCTCGCGACCTTCCTCACCGCCTGGATCGGCAACCGGCTCGTGGTGGCGCTGGGACTGCTGGCCGAGGCCGTCGCGCTGGGCTGGCTCGCCTCGGTGACCGAGGTGCACACCGCCTACGCGGACCAGGTGCCCGGCCTGGTGCTGGGCGGCATCGGGCTCGGACTGTTCTTCGCGCCCACCGCCGAGATGGCGATGAACGTCGTCGAGCCGCGTGAACAGGGCATCGCGTCCGGTGCCAACAACACCTTCCGCGAGCTCGGCGGCGTCCTCGGCGTCGCGGTGCTCACCTCGATCTTCACCTCGTACGGCGGCTACCTGACCCCGCAGCAGTTCGTCGACGGACTGGTCCCCGCCGCCTGGGCCGGTGCGGGGTTCGCGGCGCTCGGCGTAGTGGCCATGCTCACCGCCCCGCGCCGCTCCAGGCAGCCGCGGCCGGCCGGGGCGGCCCCGGCGCCCGCCGGCCGCGAGCCCGACGCGAGCGAGGCGCCCGAGCTGCAGCGGAGCAGGAGCTAGCCGCGCTGCGGGACGACGGAACGACGAAGACGCACAGGCCAATCGGTACCTGGGGGACCTGAGATGTATGACGTCATCGTGGTCGGAGCGCGGATCAGCGGCGCCGCCACGGCCATGCTCCTGTCGAAGGCCGGACACAAGGTCCTGCTCCTCGACCGCGCCGTCTTCCCCGGCGGGAAGGCCGCCGCGACCAACCTGGTGCACCCGCCCGGCATCCTCCGGCTCAAACGCTGGGGCCTGCTGGACCGCCTGCGGGCCACGGGCTGCCCGCCGATCCGCGAGTACGGCCTGCAGAGCGGCCGGGCCCGGCTGATGGCCCCGCTGCCCGCGGTCGACGGCGTCGACGAGGCGTACTCCCCGGAGCGGGCCGCCCTGGACCGGATCCTGCTGGACGCCGCGATCGAGTCCGGCGCCGAGTTCCGCGAGGGTTTCTCCGTCCAGGCCCTGTGCACGGACGAGGCCGGCACCGTGACCGGCGTCCGCGGACGCACCGACGACGGCACGCCCGTCACCGAGCACGCCCGGCTCGTGGTGGGCGGCGACGGTTCCAACTCCACCGTCGCCCGCCTGACGGGCGCCGAGAAGTACGGCACCCGGCCCGTCCTCAACAAGAGCCACTGGGCGTACTGGGAGGGCCTGCCGCACGACGGCCGGGTCCGCACCCACCGGCACGCCCGGAAGCACACCTTCACCTGGCCCACCCACGACGGCCTGACCATCGTCGGAGTCGCCCTGCCCACGAGCGACTTCAAGGCCGGCAGCGAGGAGGAACGCGACCGGACGGTCGTCGACGCCTTCGAGGCCGTCGACCCCGAGTGGGCCGCGGCCCTGCGCGACACCGAGCGCACCGGCCGCTGGATGACCGGCTCCGTGCCGAATTTCCTGCGCCGCTCCCACGGCCCCGGCTGGGCGCTGGTCGGTGACGCCGGCTACACCCGTGACCCCATCACGGCCGCCGGCATCAGCGACAGCCTGCGCAGCGCCGAACTGCTGGCCGAAGCCGTCGACACCGCGTGGTCGACGTCCGGCGGCGCCGGTCTGCCCGAGGCGCTCGCCCGGTACGGACGGCAACGGGACGACCTGGTCCGGGGCCACTACCGGTACACCTGCGACCACGCGGCCATCGCCGACCACAGCCCCGAGGAGGTCGAGTTCATCGAGGCGATGAGCCGCAGCGCCACACACGGCCGGGACATGGTCGGCGTCTTCGCCACGATCGTGGACCCCGCGCGGTTCTACTCCGCCGCCAACATGCACGCCCTGCTGGACCACGTGGAGTCCGGCCCCGACACGAGCTGGAAACTGCGCATGGTGCGCTGGCTGGTGCGCGGAGCACCACGGCACATCCCACCGGCCCGCCGGACCGGTGACCGCCTGATCGCCGCGAACCTGGGCTCCATGGGCCAGTACCTGCTGGACAGCCCCCGGCGACCGGCCGCGCAGACGGCTTCCTAGCGGTCCACCGACCGCACACCCGCCCTCGACCACCTCAACCCACCCGCGACAAGCCCGCGACAAGGGAGAGATCAGCATGCCCGAAAGCACCTCCACCGCCCCGCGCACCGCGTTCGTCCTGCCCGGCCAGGGCGGCTTCGACGGCGCCGCCCTGCGGCGGGCCAAGGACACGTATCCGCAGGTCCAGCGGGTCTTCCAACGGCTCGACGCCACCACCGAGGCGCTGTTCTCGCAGCGGATCGGCGACGCGGTGTTCGGCCCGGAACAGGCGGACCTGCGCGACCTGCTCGCCAAGGACTCCTGGATGTCCCAGGTGGCCATCTTCGGCGCCGGCCTGGCCGCCCACGAGATCCTCACCGACCACGGCGTCCGCCCGGACGTGCTCGTCGGACACAGCCTCGGCGAGATCACCGCCCTCGTCGCCGCCGGTGCCTTCTCACCGGAGGACGGCGTGCGGATCGTCGCGCAGCGCGTCGCGGTCATCGAACGCCACGACGGAGCCGACGGACGCATGGTGGCCCTGTCGGCCGGCGCCGACCGGGTGCGGATGCTGCTGGGGCTCCTCGACGAGCCGATGCTGGCGGTCGCCACCGAAAACCACGACGAACAGACCGTGGTCAGCGGGCCCGACGCGGTACTGGACCAGGTGACGGCCGTCGCCGCGCAGCTCGGCATCGGCGCCATCGAGATCGACGCGCCCTTCCCCTTCCACACCCCGGCCCTCGCCCCCGCCGCCCCCGAGTTCGAGGCGTACGTCCGCACCCTGGAGCAGCGCCCGCTGCGCCGGCGCGTGTACTCGCCGATCCTGCAGCGCTACTACGAGCCCGACGAGCCGCTCGCCGGCCGGCTCGCGGACCACTTCGTCCAGCCGGTGCGGTTCGCGGCGGCGGTGCGCCGGCTGCACGGGGACGGCGTCTCCACGTTCGTCGAGGCGGGCGGGCGCCCCGCGCTGTCCAAGCTGGTGACCCGGCTGACGCGCGGCTCGGACGTCCGCTCCCTGCCCACCCTCGCGCTGGACGACGGCGGCCGGCCGGCCCTGGACAGCACGCTGCGGGAACTGCGCGAGGCGGGACTGGCCGACGCCGGCCCGGACCGGCCCGGGCTCGCCGAACTGCTTGCCCCGTCCGTCCCCTCCGACATCTTCGAGGCGTACTGGGAGGCACACGGCCCCGAGGTGCGGGAGCGGATCCGCACGGACCTCGACGCCTTCGCGGCCTCCGGGAAGCAGGAGCGTAAGCCGGAGCGGACGCCCGAGCAGGCACCCGCGCCGGAGCGCGCCCCGCAGGAGGCCCCGGCCGGCGTCGACGCGCCCGCGAACGCCGCCCTCGACCGGGACGAGGTCTTCGCCGAGCTGCGGACGCTCTACGCCCAGGCGCTGGAGTACCCGGAGGAGGTCTTCGAGGCCGGAGTGCAGCTGGAGGCGGAACTGGGCGTCGACTCGGTCAAGCAGGTGGAGCTGCTGTCCCGGGTGTCCCAGCGCTACGGCCTGCCGCCGCGCGAGGCCGACTTCCGCCTGGACCCCTACAACACCCTCGACGCCATCGCCGACTTCGTGATCGCGGAGCTGGACCGGCGTCCGGAGCCCCAGCCCGTCGGCTGACCCGGGGCCGCACACCGCCCGTCCGCTTCTTCGAGAAGGACACGCATTCATGAACGACCTCACCGGCAAGGTGGCGCTGGTAACCGGCGGGTCGAGGGGGATAGGAAAGGCCATCGCGCGGGATCTCGCCGCGCGCGGGGCCGACATCGTCCTCAACTACTTCCACTCCCACGACCAGGCCAAGGAGACCCGCGACGAACTCGTCGCGGAAGGCGCCCGGGTCGACCTCGTGCGGGCCTCCGTGGCCCGGCAGGAGCAGGTCGACCGGATGTTCCAGGAGATCGACGAGCTGCACGGACGGCTCGACATCCTCGTCAACAACGCGGCGAACGGCGCTCTGCTGCCGCCCGACGAGGTCACCGAGACGCACCTGGACAAGGCGATCGAGACCAACTACAAGGGCGGGCTGCGCTGTTCCCGGGCCGCCGCGCCGCTGATGGCGCGGAACGGCGGCGGCGCCATCGTCACCGTCTCCGCTCTCGGCGGCTCCCAGATGGTGATGGCCAACTACTCGGCGTGCGCGCCGGCGAAGGCCGCCGCCGAGGCCGCGGCACGGTATCTCGCGGTGGAGCTCGCGCCGCTGGGCATCCGGGTCAACGTCGCGTCCGCCGCGATGCTGAGCAGCGAGGTGGCGGACAAGTTCCCCGACGCCGGACCGATGCGGGAGGTCATCGAACGGGCCACCCCCTGGGGGCGGCTCGGCCGGCCGGAGGAGTTCGCCGCGCTCGTCTCCTTCCTCGCCTCCGACGACGCCCGGTGGATCACCGGCCAGGTCGTCCTGGCCGACGGCGGCCTCACCCTGGGCGCGGCCCTGCTGTCCCCTCCGGGGGAGGAGGCGGCCAGGACCGCCGGGGCCTCGCAGGAGCCGGAACCCGACCATCAGGCAGAGCCCGAGTCCTATCAGCAGCCCGAGTCCGAGTCCCGGTCCGAGCCCGCCCCCGTCGCCACCGGGTCGCACGGTGAGGAGTCCGCCGAATTCGGTGACGACGCCATCGCCGTCGTCGGGATGGGCATGGCCGTCGCCGGGGCCAACAGCCCCGACGAGTTCTGGAAGCTGCGGACGACCGGGGACGAGCTCTTCGTGAAGGTCCCCCGGGACCGCTGGCAGCACGACAGCTTCCACTCGGCCGACCTGGCCGCCGAGGACAAGGCGTACGCCGAACAGTGCGTGTTCATCACGGACTTCGAGGCCGCCGACGGCGCCCTGGAGGGCATGCCGGGCGGCCCCGACGAGCAGGAACTCACCACCCGTTGGCTGCGCCACAGCCTGGTGCAGGCACTGGACGGCGTCCGCCACCGGGACACCGACCGCTGCTCGTTCGTGATCGGCTACACCCCGGACGGCAGCCAGCACCTCGAAGAGGCGGGCGTCCTGCAGAGCGCGACCCGGCTGACCCACGGCATCGTCGACGACCTCGGCCTCCCCGAGGACCGGCGGGACACGCTCCGCGACGGCATCGACCGGACCCTCTCCGAGCGGTACTGGCGCGGCGCCCGCTCCCCCTCGCGTTTCCTGCCCCACCGGGTGGGCGAGGTGGCGATGGACGGCGTCCTGCCCCCGTCCACCGAACTCCACATGGTCGACACCGCCTGCTCCTCGTCGCTGTACGCCGTCGACATCGCGGCCAAGGGCCTGCTCATGGGCAAGCAGGACATCGCCGTGTGCGGCGGGGCGTTCGCGCTGGCGCCGCGCGGCACGGTGCTGTTCTCCAAGCTCCAGGGCCTGTCGAAGCGGGGCACCGTGCACGCCCTCGACGAGAGCGCCGACGGCGTGATCTTCGCCGACGGCGCCGCCCTGGTCGTCCTCAAACGGCTCAGCAAGGCCCGGCAGGACGGCGACCAGGTGCTCGGGGTGCTGCGGGCCTTCGGTTCGTCCTCCGACGGCAAGGGCAAGGCGATCTACGCCCCGAACTCCCGGGGACAGTCCCTCGCGGTGCGGCGGGCGCTGGAGGGCGGCGAGGTCGACAGCGCCGACGTGCGGTGGATCAACGCGCACGCGACCGGTACGCCCGCCGGTGACCTGGAGGAGTTCACCACGCTGCGGGAGCACTTCGGTACGTCCGCCCCGACGGCCGTCACCTCCAACAAGTCTCTGCTGGGCCACACCGGCTGGGCCGCGGGCGTCGTCTCGCTCATCGAGAGCCTGAAGGGCCTGGAGCAGGACACCATCCCCGGGCAGTACCGCCTGGACACGCCCCGCGTCGACTTCCGGCTGGACGAGACGGGCCTGGAGGTCACCCGGGAGCCCAGGCCCTGGACGGCCGACGGGGACCGGCCCCGGCTGGCGGCCGTGTCCGGGTTCGGCTTCGGCGGCACGAACGCCCATCTCATCGTCTCCGAGAACCGCCCCGCCGCCGAGGCGGACACGGCGCACACCCCCACGACCAAGGCACCGGCGGCCGACAGCCGGGTGGTCCTCGTCGGCTGGTCGGCGCATCTGCCGGGCCTGGACGGGCCGGCGGACGTGACGCGCTGGCTGGAGGGCGGTGACGGGCCGCTCGACAGCTTCGGGGCGGACTATCCGGTACCGCCGTTCAACCGGGTCCGGCTGCCCCCGAAGACGATCCGCGCGCTGGACCGGTGCCAGCTGATGGTCCTGGAGTGCGCCCACGAACTGCGTGACCGGATGCCGGACTTCTGGAGCGAACAGGCGCCCAAGACCGGGGTCTTCGTGGGGCACATGGGACCGACCAGGGCGGCGATGCAGTACGCGAACCGCTGCTACCTGGACGACGTCGGGGAGGCGCTCGCCGCGTCGCCCCTGGCCGGATCGGCAGAGGTGCCCAAGGTGCTGGACCGCCTGCGGGAACAGGTGCGTTCGATGATCCCGGAGTCCAACGAGGACTCCTTCCCCGGCCAGATGCCCAACATCATCTCGGCCCGGGTGGCGAACTACTTCGACCTCAACGGCTCCAACATGACCGTGGACTCGGGCTTCGCCTCCGCCCTGTCCTCCCTCACCCTGGCCGGCCGCTACCTGCGCACCGGGGAGCTGGACTTCGCCCTGGCCGGCGGCATCAACGGCAACAGCCTCCCCGAGTACCGCTCCCTCATCGGCGACCTGCTGCCCGACCCGGGGACGGAACTCGCCGAGGGCGCCGTCCTGTTCGCGCTGACCACGGAGGAACGGGCCCGGAGCGCGGGCCTGCCCGTCCTCGCCTACCTGGACGAGACGGTGGACGAGAACGCGGACGAGAAGGTGAACGGCGCTGTGGACGAGACGCCCACGAGGGACCCCGTCCGGTGTGGCGCCGACGCCCCGGAGAACGCCCGCTACCTGGGAGCCTCCGGCGGCCTGGCCGTCCTGCGGGCCCTGCACGGCCCCGCGGGCCGGGTGACCGTGTCCGGCACCGGCGACACCGGCACGGCGGGAGCCGGCCTCAGGCTGACGATCCCGGGCACTGCGCCCGAGCCCCGGGACGACACCCCGCCCGCCCTCCTCCGTGCCCCCTTCCGCTCCACCACCCACACCGAAGCCGGGGACCCCCTGCGTGTCCGGCGGTGCGTGCCGGTGCTGGAGGAGACTCCTGCCCGCCCGGTGCGCGAGCGGGTGCCGTTCCTGGCCGACGGGGCGGTCGTCGTCACCGACGCTCCCGATCTGGTGGCCCGGGCGGCCGGTCCGGACGCCACCGTCACCGTGCTGTCCACCACGCCCCTCGACACCCCGCGCCCCGGCTGGCACCACCTGCCGGAGGTCACGCCCGAGACGGTCCGCGAGGCCCTGTCCCGGGCCGGCGGTCCGGTCACCCGGCTGCGGGTGCTCAGTGACCTCGGCCGGGCCGCGCCGCCGGAAGAGGTCCTCGCCTCGGGCGGCACGCCATCGCTGCTCGCCCTGCACGACGCCGCGTACCTCGCCGTCCAGTACGCCTACGACGACCTGGCACGGCACGGCTCGGACCTGACGATGCTGCTGCTCGGCGCCGTGCCGGACGGCACCCCGCACCCCTTCTCGGGCCTGTTCACCGGCCTGTTGAAGAGCGCGGGCCTGGAACTGGCCGAGGGCGGCAGCCTCGCGTTCCTCACCTCAGGCCAGGACGTGGCGGCGGCGGTCCGCGCCGTGGAGGAGGAGAGCCGCGCCGGGCGCGACTTCCCGGTGGTCGTGGAGACGGACGGGGTGCGTCGTACCGTCCGGCTGCGCGAGGAGCCCGTCGAGCTGGACGAGGCGACGCCCGCCGCGCTGGACCGGGACTCCGTGATCGTCGTGGCCGGCGGCACCCGGGGCATCACCGCCGAGGTCGCCAAGTCCCTCGCCAGGGAGTTCGGCCCGCGCATCCACGTGCTCGGCAGCAACGACCTCGACGCCTACCCGCCGTCCGTCTTCGAGGGCGGCGACGAGGAGTTCGCGGCCGGCCGGGCGGCGTTCATCTCGGCCGAACTCGCCAAGGGCGGGGGCCGCAACGTCGCGAGCATCACCAAGGACTTCGACCGGATGCTCAACGCCCGCGAGTCGCGCCGGAACCTGCGCGAGATGGCGGAGCACAGCGGCGCGGGGCGCGTCACCTACCGCGCCTGCGACATGCGCGACGGTGCCGGGGTCGACAAGGCCCTCGGCGAGATCGTCCGGGAGCACGGACGGATCGACCTGCTCGTCAACGCCGCCGGGCTGCAGCGCTCGGCACTCATCAAGGACAAGGACTTCACGGAGTTCACCGCCATCCGGGACCTGAAGGTGGCGTCGTACCTGAACCTGAAGCACGCGCTGCGCGACACCCCGCCGCGTCTGTGGTGCAACTTCGGCTCACTGCTGGGCTTCTTCGGGCAGCTCGGCGAGGCGGACTACGCCGCGGCCAACGACTTCCTCGGCACGGCCGCCGCTCACGCGACGGCCACCTCGGACCACCCGGAGGTCACCATCGGGTGGACGCTGTGGGCGGGCGTCGGCATGGGCGCCGGCGAGCTCACGAAGGCGTACTACGAACGGGCCGGCTCGTACAGCAGCATGCCGGTGCCCGAGGGCGTCCACCACTTCGTGCAGGAGCTGCACGCCCCCGTCCGCCGCCCCTCCGTCGTGCACCTGGGCGACGCGGAGGAGGCCACGGTGGAGAAGTTCTACCCCGGCTACCTCGCCCACCGGCCGGCGGACCCGCCCCCGGCGGACAGGCCCGCACCCGGTTTCTTCCTGCGCCGGGAGGTGTCCTCGGACGGCCGCTCGGCGGTGTTCGAGTGCCCCTTCGACCTGCGGACGGACGGCTATCTGGAACACCACACCGTGCGCGGCGAAGCCACCCTGCCGGGCACGTTCGTGACCGAACTGGCGGCCCAGGCGGCCCGCCGTCTGGTGCCGGGGCGGCACGTCGTCGCCTTCGAGGACCTGACGTTCGAGCACTTCCTGCGCGTGTACCGGGACGTCCCCACGGCACCGAAGCGCATCACCGCCGAGATCGTCGAGGACGACGGCGGGGACGAGTACGGGGACGAGGGCGGGACGACCGTCGTACAAGTGCGGGTCTGCGAGGACGTGGTGTCGCCCGGTGGCGTCGTACTCGTCCGGGACAGGCCGCACTTCACGGCCCGGGTGCTCCTGGCGGACGCGTATCCGCACGCCCCGCGCTGGGACGCCTGGGACCCGGCGGACGACACCCCGGTCCCGGACCCGTACCACCAGGAGGGCTCCCCGGTGCGGCTGAGCGGACCGTTCGTCTCGACGAGCGGCACCGCCGTCCACCCCCGCGGCAAACGGGCCCGCTACGACCTCGACCTGCCCTCGGACGACCCGGTCTGGCAGGGGTTCACCGTCCCGTGCGTCCTGCTGGACGGACTGGCCAGGGTCGGCGTGCTGGACCTGGTGGACGACCGGCTGATCCCCGTCGCCGCACCGCTGTCGATCCGCCGCGTCGACCTCTACGAGGAGGCCAACGACCTCACCCTGTCGTCCGGCAGCGACCGCATCGACCTGTACGCCACACCCCCCGGGTTCGGCCTGGCCGACGACCGGGCCGAGAACCGGTTCGTGGCGGCCCGCCCCGACGGCCGCATGGTCCTCCAGATGAAGGACCTCCGCGCGGCCCTGATCGGCTACGTCGACGCCCGCACCGGCGAGGCAGTGCCCGTCGACGGCGCCTGACCGGCACGACCAGGAAGGAGCACACTCCATGCCGACGTCCCCACCCGCCCCCGCCGGGGCGGCGACCGACGACCCCTCGGTGCAGCCCACGACCCGGATGGTGTGGCGGCCGGCCGCCCTGCCGCCGCTCACCGGGGTGTCGCCCCGGCTGTCCGGGATGCGGGTCCTCGTGCTCGCCCACGACGACGACAGCGCCGGGCGGGTCGAGCGCGAACTGACCGCACACGGCGCGCGGGTACGCCGGTGCACCCCCGCCACGGCCGCACCCGGACCCGGCGACGACCCCGTGGACGCCATCGTCGACCTCACCGTGGGCGTCGCCCCGCACGAGCACGGCACGACGGACCTCGCGGACGCCTGGCGCGAGCCCCTCCTGCGCACCGTGGCCGCCCTGCGCGGGCAGTACGCGGACTGGTCCGCCGAGACCTCCGCGCGACGGCTGTACTACCTCGCCGTCACCTACCTCGGCGGCGGGATGGGGCACCACCCCGACGACGACCTGGGACAGCCGCTGGGCGGCATCTGGGCGGGCCTGGCCAAGACGCTGCACCGGGAGTTCCCCAACTGCAACGCCCGGGTCGTCGACATCGCACAGTCCGACGTCGCGGACCTGCCCGGCATCGTCGCGAGCGAGCTGGGCCGGCCGGGCGAGATCGAGGTCGGCCACCGCGGGGGCCGGCGTCTGACCCTGTCCCCCGCCGCCCGGCCCGTCGGCGCGCCCGCCCTGGAGCTGGGCGTGGACGACTGCGTGCTGATCTCGGGCGGCGGCCGGGGCATCGGCTGGGAACTGGCCCGGACGCTCGCCGGACGGCACGGCGCCAGGGTCCTGGTGACCGGCCGGGAGCCGTTCCCCTCCGAGGGCGAGCCCTGGTTCGGCGCGGACGAGAAGGAGCTGAAGGAGTACGAGAAGCGGCTGTGGTCGGACAGCGCCCAGGGCCGCCCGCTGCCCGAGATCCGCCGCGACATCGCCCGCACCCGCCGCCTGTGGGAACTGGCCGGCAACATCACCGCGGCGCGCGAGCGCGGCCTGCGCGTCGAGTACGCGCAGTGCGACTTCACCGACCCCGAGCAGGTGCGGGCCCTGCTGCGGCGGGAAGGCGCGGCCCTCACCGGCGTCGTGCACAACGCGGGCGTGGACCACGCGGCCCGGCTGCCCAAGAAGTCCGACGACGACATCCTGCGGACGGTGGGGACGAAGATCGGCAGTTTCGTCCATCTCTTCGGTGAACTCGCGGACAGCCGGCTCAAGTTCTTCTGCAACGTGGGCTCGCTGACCGGGCGGCTGGGCGGCATGGTCGGCCAGCTGGAGTACGCCGCCGCCAACGAGGGCCTGGCCCGGCTGGGCCGGTGGGCCGAACGCCGGGCGGACTTCCCGGTGATGACGCTCGCCTGGCCCACCTGGGACCGCATCGGCCTCATCGCCAACTTCGCCGCGACCCGGCGCTACATGGCCCCGCTCGGCGTCGCCGACGGCCTCGCCAAGTGGCAGGACGAGCTGCTGGCCGGCTCGGCCGGGGAGATCACCTTCGTGGGACCGCTCGGCGACGCCGTCGACCCCGGCCAGGCCACCGGCTACCCGGTCGTGCCCGACCTCCCCGGGCACCCCGAGGTGTACCCGAAGATTTACCACCTCGGGGAGGTGACCTCCTACGAGCCGCACGCCCGGCTGGTGTCACGGGTCCGCTTCGACCGGGACACCGCGCCGGTCCTCACGGACTTCCTGGTGGACGGCGCGGAGGCGGTCCCCGTCAGCCTGCTGCTGGAGAACGCCCTGCGCGGCGCGGAGTGGATCGTGCCCCCGGACTTCCCGGAGCTGACGGCCGACTGCCTGGAGGACGTCGTCGTCCCCCTGGACCTGCTGAGGCTGGACGGCCCGGCGACGGTCCTGGAACGAGAGATCCGGGGCGCCTACGACGGGAGCACCTGGACCGTCGACGTCCGCTTCCGGCGGCCGGGAGACCCCGGCGGCCGGGACGACGGGCGGAACGGTGGCCGGGACGGCGGGCGGGACCGCGGTCAGGGCGCCGAAGCCCGGGTTCGGATCGTGTACACGCCGGGAGACACCCGCTCGCCCGCCCCGCCCCGCAGCGGCGTCACCCCGGTGACGACCTGGCGCTCGGGGCCCGCGCAACTGCGCTGGCTGTCGTCGGTGGTGCCCCGGGCGCGCTGGACCCGTACCGGGCGCGGCGGCTGGGAGGGCGAGGCACGCCCCTGCGCGCCCGGCGACCTGTGGGCGACACCCGCCGCCCCGCGCACCGCCCTCGCGGTGTCCCCGCTGGAGAACGTGGTGCGGCTGTGCACACGGCAGGGGCGGGGGCTCTCGGTCGCGGTCGACCCGCTGACCCTCGGCCGCGTCACCCTGCACACCGCCGAGGACGGCGACTCCCGCATCGAAGGAGACCCCGTGCTCGGCACCTGGAAGGTGACCTGTGCGTCGTCCGGCGCCCGCGTCATGACGCTGACCGGATGCGAGGGTCCGGTCGCGGCCGGCTGAACCCACCGGAAAAAAACCCCGACTGTTCGAAGAAAAGGAGCAGGAAATGTCGGACACCCTGAAGAACAAGGCCGTGCTGGAGCGCTACTACGAGGAGTGCCTCAACAAGGGAAACCTCGACGTCATCTACGAGGGAGCGGCTCCCGACCACATCAGCCACGGAACCGCCCCGAACAGTGAGGAGGGCGTGGAGCACCTGAAGGAATGGGTGCGGATCCAGCGCGCGTCCTTTCCCGACCTGCACGTCACGGTGGACGACTGGATCCTGGAGGGCGACAAGGTCGTCAGCCGGTTCACCGCGCGGGGAACCCACACCGGCGAGCCGTACGAGGGAATTCCGGCGCAGGGACGTGATTTCGCCGTACCCGGAATCGTCATCGACGAGTTCCGGAACGGAGTGATCGTGGAGAGCTGGTTCTCGCTCGACGCGTTCGACCTCGCGAAGCAGCTCGGCGCCTTCGGCTGAACGCGCCACGGCACCGGCACCCCGCCCGGGGCGCCGGTGCCGGCCCGGGCGTCACACGGTGCGGTCCGCGCGCGCGGTCGCGTCCGTGATGGGCTCGGCGTGGGCCTCGGCGTTGCCGGAGGCGGCGATCCGGTCCAGGGCCCGCTGCAGGACGACGGTGTCCTCCAGGGTGTGGATCTCGGTGATGCGCCCCCACTTGAGGTACATGAATTGCGTCATCACGTTCTCGTAGCGGGAGCCGTCGGGCAGCGGGCCGCCGATCCGTACGCGGGTTGCGACCTTCGTCAGCCAGGGGCCGCCGGAAACGATGATCTCCTGCGGCTCGAATGCGGCGTCGGGAATCAGCCGGAAAACCCGCTGCCACCACAGACTCATGGATTCGACGGTGTGCCGCTCACCGGAGAGCGCGTGCTCCCCGTAGAACACATAAGTGAATTCCGGCGCGAGTGTGTCCACCATGGACTGCCAGTTACCGGAGTTGATGTCGGAAAACGCCTTGCGCAGCTTCGCTGTCACGATCCGGTGATACATGCACGGTTCCTTTCCGAGAAGCCCTGCCCGAAACGGGAGATGAGGGAGACCTTGACCACTGATCCGAACCCGGTACTGATCACGGGTTGTTCATCCGGAATAGGCCGCGCCTGTGCGCTCAGGATGCACCGTGCGGGAATGCTCGTGTACGCCACCGCGCGCAGGCCCGAGACGCTCGCCCCGCTGGCCGCCGAGGGCATCCGCACCCTGCGTCTCGACGTCACCGACGAGGAGAGCATGCGCGCGGCCGTCGACACCGTCGAAGCCGCACACGGGCCGGTCGGCACGCTGGTGAACAGCGCGGGGTTCGCCGCCTCCGGTGTCGTGGAGGAGATCGGACTGCCCGAGATGCGGCGGCAGTTCGAGACCAACGTGTTCGGGCTGGCCCGCCTGAGCCAGCTGGTCCTGCCCGGCATGCGGGCCGCGGGGCGGGGCACCGTCGTCAACCTCTCCTCGATCTTCGGCCGCTACGCGGTCCCCGGCGGCGGCTTCTACCAGGCGTCCAAGCACGCCGTCGAGGCGCTCAGCGACGCGCTCCGGCTGGAGACGTCCGGCTTTGGCGTCAAGGTCGTCCTCATCGAGCCCGGCCCGGTGCGCACCACCAACTTCGGTGCCACGTACGTGGACAACCTCCCGTCCGCCGGCGAGGCCTACGACGACTTCCGGCAGCGCACCGCCGACTACTTCGAGGCGATCTACACCGGCAGCCGCCGCACCCTGGCGGGCACCTTCACCGTCGAGGCCGACGACGTGGCCCGTGTCGTGACCCGCGCGGCCCTCGCCCGGTGCCCCCGCGCCCGCTACCCGGTCGGCTTCCTCGCCCGGAGCACCATCGCGCTGCGCCGCCTGGCCCCCGACGTGGTCTTCGACCACCTCTTCGTACGGCGCGCGTTCCCCGTGCCGCGCGGCAGCGCCGGCCGTACCGCCCCGGCCCGCGCCGTGTCCGCGCTCCGGCGGACGGCGCCGGTGACCCGCACCGCCTCCCCAGGTAAGGACTTCCGATGAACACCGTCACCGCCACTGCCCCTTCCTCCGCCATCGCCCCCGGCCCCAAGGGCGCCCCCCTCGTGGGCAGCCTCGGCCCCTGGCGCCGCAACACCGCCGAGTTCCTGCTCGGCCTCCAGCGCGACTACGGCGAACTGGTCCGGATGCGGCTCGGGCCGATGACGGTCCACCAGGCCACCAGCCCCGAAGCGGTCCGCAGGGTGCTGGTGGAGAACAACGCCAACTACGTGCGCGGGCCGCTGTACGAGCAGTTCGGCGTGGTCATGGGCAAGGGCCTGCTCACCACGGACGGCGAGTTCTGGCGCGGCCACCGCCGGGCGGTGCAGCCGGTGTTCTCCAAGAACGCGGTGAACGACATCGTCCCGAACATCGTCTCGGCCACCCAGGAGATGCTGGACGAGTGGGAGGCCAGGGCCGCGCGCGACGAGCCCGTGGACCTGATGGCCGAGATGCTGCGGCTCACCCTGGTCACCCTCAGCCGCTCGCTGTTCGCCTACGACATCAAGCCCGCCTCCCACGTGCTGAAGCGGATCGTGGACGACGT
>NZ_JBEOXI010000157.1:0-20071 GCF_040296465.1 Streptomyces sp. NPDC002130 | reverse complement strand
GGTCTCGTGGGGGCCGCTGCGACGGTGGTGAAGGTGGTCGGGTCACATCTGCCGGCCGCGCACCGCCGCGCCGGGGCCGTGGGTCAGCCGGGCGGGTGGATGTTGATCGCCCGGCCTTCGAGCTGCTTGCACAGGTCGTTCGACAGGATCTGCATGTAGCGGGCGAGGACCACCAGGTCGATGTCCAGCTCCTCGACGAGCTCCAGCAGCCGCGCCTCCGCCTCGGGCTTGGTCTCCCGGGTCACGGGAACGTGGTGGAACGGGATGCCGTAGCTGTCGGCGAGCGGCTCGAAGTCCCGGTGGTTGGAGACGATCGCAGGCACCTCGATGTTCAGCGCGCCGGTGCGGCAGCGGAAGAGCAGGTCGTTCAGGCAGTGCCCGAACTTCGACACCATGATCAGTGTGCGCGTCGGGGTCGACGCCTCGTACAGCTGCCAGGAGATCCGGTACGCCTCCGCCACCGGGGCGAAGCCGGACTTCAGGTCCTCCAGCGACATGGCCGGGTCCGTGACGTCGAAGTGCACCCGCATGAAGAAGCGGTCCTTGAGCCGGTCGTCGAACTGCTGGCTCTCCTGGATGTTCCCGGAGTGCCGCACGAGGAAGCCGGTGACGGCGTGGACGAGGCCCGAGCGGTCGGGGCACGACAGGGTGAGGACGAACTCACGGCCGGTAGTGGGTCCAAGAGACACTGAGCCCTCCCTGAGGGAAGTGCGTATCGCGCAACAGTGGGACTGATACGCAACATGGTCCCGGCTCCGGCGGCCCGTGGTCAAGGTCTTGACAGTGCTTCGGGCGGGCTGCACTGTGAGTTGCGTAGCAAGAGGCTCGTTGCGTATGAGGCAACCACCCGCCCGACCGGGGCGCTGCACTCCGAGGTGAACCATGACCACGACCGGCCTGCCGGACAGCCTGATCGCGACCCTTCCCGGCGACCACTACACCGACCCGGAGATCTTCCGCCTGGAGCAGGAGCACATCTTCGAGTCCATGTGGTTCTGCGCGGCACGCTCGTCGGAACTGTCGAAGCCGGGTGCGTTCCGGACCGTGGACGTCGGTCGGGAGAGCGTCCTGCTGACCCGCTCGCGGGACGGCTCCGTCCGGGCCTTCTTCAACGTGTGCCGGCACCGGGGTGCCAAGCTGTGCACGCAGGAGTCCGGGGAGGTGAAGCGGGCCTTCCAATGCCCGTACCACGCCTGGACGTACGACCTGAACGGCAAACTCGTCGCGGCCCCGAACCTGACCAAGATGCCCGACATCGGCCGCACCGAGTACGGACTGGCGAGCGTGGCGGTGCGCGAGTGGCTCGGCTACGTGTGGGTGTGCCTGGCCGAGAACCCGCCGCCGTTCGAGGAGTCGGTGATCGCCGACGTGGTCGCGCGCCTGGGCGACGTCGAGTCCATCGAGCGGTACGGCGTCGAGAGCCTGGAGGTCGGCCGGCGCATCGTCTACGACGTCAAGGCCAACTGGAAGCTCATCATCGAGAACTTCATGGAGTGCTACCACTGCGCGACCATCCACCCGGAGCTGACCGAGGTGCTGCCGGAGTTCGCCGACGGGTACGCCGCCCAGTTCTACGTGGGGCACGGCGCCGAGTTCGGCGCGGACGTCCAGGGCTTCACCGTCGACGGCTCGGAGGGTCTGGACCGCATCCCCGGCGTCACCGAGGACCAGGACCGCCGCTACTACGCCATCACGGTGCGCCCGCAGGTGTTCATCAACCTCGTACCCGACCATGTGATCTTCCACCGGATGTTCCCGGTCGCGGTCGACCGCACGATCGTCGAGTGCGACTGGCTGTACCTGAAGGGTGTTGTGGAGAGCGGCCGGGACGTCAGCCGGTCCGTGGAACTGTTCGACCGGGTAAACCGGCAGGACTTCGACGCCTGCGAGCGCTGCCAGCCGGCCATGAGCTCCCGGCTGTACGCCAAGGGCGGGGTCCTCGTGCCCAGCGAGCACCACATCGGCGAGTTCCACGACTGGGTCCAGGACCGCCTCGGCACCCGCGCGAACCTCGCGGAGCGCTAGGCCGTTTCCTTCAGATCATCTGATCGTTGGTCAGGGTGTGTCGTTGACTGACGCCCGTGGGCACGCATCGAGCCGTTGTTGCCGGACCGGGCTCCGAAGCGGGGTGGGCCGTGGCGGGATCACCGGCAGGTGATCGACGCGATCGCGTTCAAGTACCGCACCGGGACACCGTGGATGGACCTGCCCGAACACTTCGGCTCATGGAAAGGCGCCCACAACCGGCTGCGGAGGTGGGCCGCTGACGGCACCTGGGAGAAGGTCTTCACCGCCCTGCTCGCCCAGGCCGACGCTGAAGGCGACCTCGACTGGGTCGTCGCGGTCGACTCCACCATCGTCCGAGCCCACCAGCACGCCGCCGGGGCCCGCCAAAAGGGGCCCCGGCCGGCGAGCCGGACGACCATGCCCTCGGACGGTCTCGCGGCGGGCTGACCACCAAGATCCACCTCGCCGCGGACAGCCACTGCTGGCCGCTCGCTTTCGTGCTCACGCCCGGCCAGGCAGGTGACGCACCCGCGTTCACCCAGGTCATGACCCGGTTACGGGTGCCCCGCCCGATCGGCCGCCCCAGGACCACGCCAGACGTGGTCCTCGCCGACAAGGCCTACTCGTCCCGCGCGATCCGGACTCATCTCCGCCGACGCGGGATCCGGGCTGTGATTCCCCAACCCTCCGACCAGGTCGCCAAGCGCAAGAGGAGAGGTCGGTCCGGCGGCCGCCCGCCGGCCTTCGACAGCGAGGCATACAAGCGGCGCAACACCGTCGAGCGGTGCATCAACAAGCTCAAGCAGTGGCGCGGCCTGGCCACCCGATACGACAAGACCGCCACCATCTACCTCGCCGGACTCCACATCGCCGCCATCTTCATCTGGTCGGCAAGGTGATCCAAAGGAAACTGCCTAGGCCCCCGGGTGCCATCCCAGGGCCGGCCCCAGTCGTGTCGCCATGTCGGTGAGGATCTGCACGTAGTCCTCGTGCTCGAAGGAGAACGGCAGGGCGAACGCCACCTCGTCCACCTCCCGGAACGCGGCGTGCGCGTGCAGCCGTTCGGCGATCTCGGCCGAGGTGCCCACGAGGTCCGGCGCGAACAACAGCCGTGCCGGGCCCTGTGGCGTCGCCGTGCGGGGAGTGCGCTGGGCGGCGTACTCCTGGTACCGGGCACGCTGGGCGGACGAGGCGGAGTCGGTGGGGATGACGACCAGGCCCTGCGAGACACGGGCGGCGTCGCCGTCGGGATGGGCGGCCCGGAACGCGCGGATCTGCGCGAGCTGGATCTCCGCGAAGTCGTAGGGCCCGTCGGGATCTTCGGCCTTCACGACGCTGCTGGAGAGGAGGTTCATGCCGTGCTCGCCGGCCCATCGGGCCGACCGCAGGCTGCCACCGCCGTACCAGAGGCGGCGGCCCAGGCCGGGGGAGTGCGGCTGCACCCGGTCCGAGAAGACCTCGAAGCCCTCGACGCCGCTGAAGTCCGTCGCCGGCTTGCCCCGCACGAAGTCCAGCAGCCGCTCCACCCTCCCGTAGCCGAAGTCCTCGGCGTCGGCCGTGCTCGGGTAGAGCGCGCCCTTGACCTGGTCGAAGTGCATGGGCGGGCCCACGCTCACGCCCGGGTTGAGGCGTCCGCCCGACAGCAGGTCGACGGTGGCCAGGTCCTCGGCCAGCCGCAGCGGGTTCTCCCACCCGAGCGGGATCACCGCCGTGCCCAGTTCGATACGGCGCGTGCGCTGGGACGCCGCCGACAGGACGGCGACGGGGGAGGAGATGCCGTGCTGCAGATGCCGGTGACGCACCCACGCGCTGTCGAAGCCGAGTCGCTCTCCCAGCTCGATGATCTCCAGGGTGGACTCGTGGCCCGGGCGCGGGTCCGCCGGGTCGAACAGCCCGATGGTCAGGAAACCCAGCTTGCGCAGCGGTCGTGGGGTCGGTGGCACGGGCCCTCCATCATTGAACCTTCAATGGCCTATGACGGTGCCAACCCCGCGGCGGCCCTCGCTGTTCCCGACCGGCCGCCCGGTCCGCCCCTCTTCGCCCGGTCAGCGCAGCGGGATCGTCACGTCGTCCTCGACCGGCGGGGCGACTTCCTGGGCGCGGTTGCCGGTCGCCGCGAAGCAGCGCAGCCGGACCGCTTCGGGGGAGACGTCCAGGCGCAGGAAGCACTTGAAGAACGGCGGGCTGTACGTCGCCGAGCTCGGCGAGAACAACGACGTGTACATCTTCCGCACGGGCAGCCGGAACCGCTTGGCCCGGTCGGGGCGGCGGCCTGTGCCGAGCAGTCCGGCGACCAGGCGGACGCGCCGGGTGACGCGGGCCGAGGCGTCCGGGGTGCGGGTGGGCCTGATGCCGAGCCGCTCGGCGATCACGGTCGCCGCCTCGGCCTCGGTGAGGGTGAAGAAGCGGCGCATCCGCAGCCGGCGGCCGTAGAGGCGGCTGTAGAAGGCCAGGGAGTCGCCGCGCAGCGGGTAGCAGCGGAAGTCCTGCTCGGTGACGCCCGCGACGTCGACGCGGGGGATCGTGTGGGTGGCGTGCATGAACGCGCCGCCCCCGCCTGCGACGACGTACTGGAGCGTGCGGCCGTCGTCGAGCCGGACCGGGTAGCGCTGGTAGTTGTGGATGTCGCCGCCGATCGCCGCCACGTAGTGGTGCCCCGGGTCGCGGACGATGTCGTCCACGGTGCCGCCCCCTTCGATGGCGCAGGGCTCGCGCCGGCCGTCCACGTACAGGGGCGAGCCGGTGACCAGAATCTTCGGGCGGGGCCCCCGGGACACCTCGCGCAGCCACACGCCCTGCTCGGCGTCGAGGGTGCCGAGCAGACCGGTGTCGATGCCGATGATCCGCAGCGGGCCGGCGTCGATCGCCCAGTACGGTCCCGGCTGGACGGCCTGCTGTGCGGGAGCGTCGCGCAACGTGCGTGCCTCGGCGAGGCGTTGTCCCGCGTCCGGACGCGGCCGGTGCCACAGCAGCGACCGCAGCCAGGCCCGGGTGAGAGGACGCGGCCGGGGTTCCGGCGGCAGGGGCGGGGCGTCGTCGCAGAAGACGCGCATGAAACCGCCGAGGTCCTCGTACCAGTCGTGGTTGCCGGGTATCGCGTAGATCGGCGCCCGGTAGTCCCGGTACGGGCGGAAGAACTTGGTGCCGTAGTCGTCCGCGCTGCCCACCGGGTAGATCACGTCACTGGCCAGCACGGCGAAGCGGGTGTCCTGACCGGCCCTCAGGAAGCCCGGCACGACGGCGTACTGGGGGTCGTCGCCCTCGCCGGTGTCACCGATGACCAGGAAGGAGAACCGGTCCGGGTCGTCCCGGCGGATCACCTTGTCGGCCGGTGCGCCCGAGGCCGCCCGCTGCGCCACCCACCGGCTGCGCGTCCGGCCGGTGGGGTCCCCGAACCAGGAGGCCAGCACGCCGTTGCGGGCGACCCACAGCATCTTCGGGTTCAGCCAGGAGATCTTCTCGGCCTTCGGCGGCATCAACGCCCGGTACGCGCCCGGTTCGCTGGTGCCCCAGCCGGCGCCTTCGGCGGTATCGCGTGAGGAGTCGGACACGGGTGCACCGTAGCAATCGATCATGCCCTGTTTCCGGGGTGGGCGGCTCACCGCTCGCTCGTGGACGAGGCCGTGGTGCGCCACGCAGGGCGACGTGGCGCCGCGGGGTCGGCGGCTGCCGGCGCGGCGGGCCGGCGTGCGGACGGCCGCTCGCCCAGCACCAGCAGCGGGTCGAACATCACCACGACCCCGGCCAGCAGCAGGAAGACCACCGGGCCCAGCAGCATCGGCAGCAGCAGGGACGTGGGTGATTCGCCCGCCCACGTCCCGCCGGTCGCGTCGTGCACATGGACGCTGACGGCGGCCATGCCCGTGTAGTGCATCCCGGACACCGCCACGCCCATCACCAGGCTCGCACCGAGGCTCATGAGGAATCCGCGGATGGTGACGGCCGACCACAGCGCGGCGGTCGCGGCGACGACGGCGATCAGCACGGACAGCGCGACACCGACCGGGTCGTAGCCGACGTCGCCGTTCAGCCGCAGCGCCGCCATGCCGAGGTAGTGCATGCCCGCCACGCCGAGTCCGGTGACCGCCCCCGCGACCGCCAGCGTGACAGCGCTCGTGCCGCGGTGGCCGACGATGAACACGCCGACGCCCACCACGGCGACGGCCACGACGAGACTGAGCACCGTCGTGGCCGCGTCGTACCGGACCCGGGTCTCCTCCACATGGAAGCCGATCATGGCGATGAAGTGCATCGTCCAGATGCCGCATCCGATGGAGGCGGCGCCTAACGCAAGCCAGCCCGCCTTCCACGACTGCGCGTCGAGCAGCGAGCGCACGATGCACCGCAGCCCCAGCGCCCCTCCCAAACAGGCCATCAGATAGGCCGCCACCGGGGTCACCGCACCGTAGCGGAACCCGTCGACCGTGCCGTCCAAGAGTCAACTCCCCCCAGAGTCCTGACTGGTGTTCAGCAAGGTCTACGCGCAGGGATCACGGAGAGCAAGCCCTTACCGTCGGTAGGCCGTCAACTCGTGTCACCAAGGAGTCGATTGAGGTCAGAATGTACGCTTCAGCAGGTCCAGCAGCGCCGACCAGTGCCGCTCGTCGCCCTCCCGGTGGTACGACGCGGTGTCGGCCTGTGTGAATCCGTGCGGCGCGCCCGTGTACACCTCGCACCGGTGGCGCACGCCCGCCGCCGTCAGGGCCTCCTCCAGGCGCTCGATCTGCTCCTCGGGCAGGGAGTGGTCCTGGTCGGCGTGGCCGAAGTACAGCTCGGCGGTGACCTTGCCGGCCACCAGGTGGGGGCTGTCCGGGGTGTCCGTGGCCAGCCGCCCGCCGTGGAAGCCGGCCGCCGCCGCGACCCGCTCCGGGTAGGTGCCCGCGGTGAGCAGCGAGAGACGGGCGCCCATGCAGTAGCCGGTCAGCGCGACCGGACCGTCGGCCACCACGGGTGACTCGGCCAGCCAGTGCAGATACGCACCGGCGTCCCGCATCGCCCGCTCGTTCGTCAGGTCCTGCATGACCGGC
This sequence comes from Streptomyces sp. NPDC002130, assembly GCF_040296465.1. NCBI lineage: Bacteria > Bacillati > Actinomycetota > Actinomycetes > Kitasatosporales > Streptomycetaceae > Streptomyces > Streptomyces sp. NPDC002130. Next base: position 13,037 of record NZ_JBEOXI010000157.1, on the reverse strand, counting down.
ACGATGCGCTCGAATATCTCCGGACGCGCCCCCGGGTCGATGAACTCGGGAAGGTCGAACAGGGGCGCGCGGCCGTGCCGGTGGAACACGTTCGGCACCAGCACCGTGTAACCCTCGGCGGCCAGCCGGTCCGCCATGGACCGCAGCTGCGGTCGCAGACCGAAGGCGTCCATGAACACCAGGACCGCCGGGTGGGCGGCCCCGTCGGCGGGGTGGGCCAGATACGCGTCGGCGGTGCCGTCCTCGGTGGGGATGTCGACGGAGGTTCCCTGTACGGCGGTCATGGCTGGGCTGCCTCTCTGCGGGGGTGGGGGCCTGCAACCCGTCCGCGTGACCGGGCGGATCATGGTCATCGTGACACGCCCCTTCCCGGGGCATTTCGCCCACCCCCGACATACGGTTGAACCGTGAACGGCCTTTGGGGCGCGCTTTACTCGAACCGTGAGGGATCGCCCGCGCCGTGCCGCACGATCTCGGCCTCCCCGCCGGAGAAGTCGACGACCGTCGTCGGCTCGGTACCGCAGTCGCCGGAGTCGACCACCCCGTCCAGCACGTGGTCGAGCAGGTCCTTGATCTCCCAGCCCTGCGTCATCGGCTCCTCCTCGCCGGGCAGCAGCAGGGTGCTGGACAGCAACGGCTCACCGAGTTCGGCCAGCAGGGCCTGGGTGACGACGTGGTCGGGGATGCGCACCCCGACCGTCTTCTTCTTGGGGTGCTGCAGCACGCGCGGCACCTCCTTCGTCGCGGGCAGGATGAAGGTGTAGCTGCCGGGCGTCGAGGCCTTGATCGCGCGGAACACGTCGTTGTCGATCCGCACGAACTGGCCGAGCTGGGCGAAGTCCTGGCACACGAGGGTGAAGTGGTGCCGGTCGTCCAGCTTGCGGATCGTGCGGATCCGGTCGATGCCGTCACGGCTGCCGATACGGCAGCCCAGTGCGTAGCAGGAGTCCGTGGGGTAGGCGACAAGAGCGTCGGCGCGGATGCTGTCGGCGATCTGGCCGATGGTGCGGGCCTGCGGATTGTCGGGGTGCACGTCGTAGTACTTCGCCATCCGCCGAGCTTATGCCGCCGGCGCGGGTCGGCGGCGCAGCAGGGGGCCGGGCCCGGGGACACCGGCCCCCGCCGCCGTCCGTGTCCGGGCCGGGCGATCGCCCTGCGGACGTGAGGTAACGTCCCCGACCGGTGTGCCGGAGGCGGCACGAAGAGCGAGGGGAAGGCCCAGGTGGCTGGCCGAGAGGACGGGAACCGGCAGCGGGAGGCGCAGGCCGGCACGGGTCCGGCGTGGGCGGAGGAACTGCTCGAGCATCTGCGTCCGGCCGGGCGTGATGTCCGCAGAGTCGTCGCCTGGCTGGCCGGCACCGTGGGCGCGACCGTGGCCCTGCAGGACGCCGCCGGCAACCTCATCGCCGGAAACCGGCTCCCGCTGGACGAGGACCTGGTCGCGGACATCACCGCCGGCCGGATCGCCTCCGCGGCCTGGGAGAGCCGGGAGCGCCACCTGCGTCTGGTCAGGGTGGAGCACCCGTCCCACGCGTGCGTGCTGGCCGTCTCCCGGCAGGACCCCTTCGACCGGCGGGCCTCCGGCGTCGTCACGCACACCGCCCAGGTGATCGAGCTGCTGCTGACGGCGAGCGAGTCGACCGCGGCCGGGCACCGGCTGCGCCGGGCCACCTCCGACCTGCGCCTGGCGATCCTGCAGCTGCTGATGGTCGAGGACACCATCGCCGCCCGCCGCGTCGCCGCCGGACTCTGGCCCGGCCTGCTCGACGCCGAAACGGCGTGCGTGTACGTCGTCGAATCCGCTCCCGACCTGCGCGACCGCGTCGCCGAGGAGTGTCTGGACAGCACCCGGGAGGACGCCCTGGTCGTGCGCTGCCCGGCCATGGACGGGCATGTGATCGTGGTCGGCCCCAGGGAGACCACGGGCGACGCTCTGCGGTCCCTCGTCGGACGCCACCCGGACCTGTTCCTCGGCGGCAGCGTCCGCCAGAGCCTCGCCCAGACCGCCACCGCGTACGGGCAGGCCGTCAGCGCCCTGGCCGTCGCCCACTTCCGGCCCGACAAGACGGCCGTCTACGCCGAGCGCACCCACCCCGAACGCCTGATGGACCCGGTGGCGCTGCGCGGCTGGACGTCCCGTGTGCTGCGGCCCCTCGACACCCTGCCGCACCACACCCGCGCCGAACTGCTCGCCACCACCCGGCTCGGCCTGGAGTTCACCGCAGTCAACGCCGCCAAGGTCCTCGGCGTCAGCCGCAACACCGTCCGCGCCCGGATGGAACGCGTCGAGGCCCTGCTCGGCACCGACTTCGCCGACCTCACGGTCCGGGCCGTGGTCCACCTGGCGCTCAACACCCGGATCGGCCTGCCCGATGCACCGTCCGACGGCGCCGGGGAGCCGGTTCTGCGGCTCGCCGACCTGCTGTCCGGCCCCGCCGTACGCACCTGGGGGCAGGACCTGCTGGGGCGGCTCGACGCCGACGCCCGCAATCCACGCCGGACGCTGCGCACCTGGATCGCCGTCGGCGGCAACGCCGAACGGGCCGCACAGGCCCTGGGTGTGCACGCCCAGACCGTGCGCGAGCACGTCCGCAGCGCCGAACCCGTCCTGGAACGCCAACTGCTCGCCGCGGGCACCGACCTGTACGAGGTGGTACTGGCGCACCTGACCGTGGGCGACCTCGATCTGCCGGTCCTGCGGAGCCCGGCGTGAGTCTGTTTTGCCTCCGGGGCAACCGGTTGGCCGGATCCGGGCGGGACGAAACCGGGCCATCCGGACTCAGCTGTGCACGGGTGAGCCCCGCTGAGCGTGCAGCGGGCATCGACACGGTTCACAAGGCCTCGGACGGGGACGTAAGTTCAACCCACCGCGGGGGCCCGACCGGAACGGGGGACCGGTCGCGCTCCCGCGAGCTGCCCTGCGAGGCGGGCATCCCCCCCGGGGCGTCAGCCCCGCAGCCGCACCGGGATCTCCTGCCAGCCGAACGCGATGAACGACGGCACCTGCCGCAGGCCGTCGTCGCCGGTGGCCAGGCGCAGGCCGGGGAACCGGTCGAACAGGGCCGGCAGCGCGGTGAGGGCTTCCAGCCGGGCCAGCGGCGCCCCGATGCAGCGGTGGACGCCGATCCCGAAGGCCAGATGGTCGTCGGCGCCGCGGGTGGCGTCGAAGTGGTCGGCGTCCGGCCCGTAGTGCTCGGGATCGAGCCCCGCGGCGGCGTACGTCGTGATGATGGCGTCGCCGGCCGGGATCGTGACCTCGCCGACGGCGAGGTCGGTGACGGCGAACCGCAGCGGCAGCGACGCGATCGACGGGTGGGCGCGCAGCGTCTCGTCGACCACGGCCTCCCAGCCGATCTCCCCGGACCGGACGGCCGCCAGCTGCTCGGGACGGCGGAGCAGGGCGACCACCGCGTTGCCGATGAGGTTCACGGTGGTCTCGAAACCGGCGCCGATCACCAGCAGCAGCGTGTACAGCAGCTCTTCGTCGCTCAGCCGGTCGCCGTCCTCGTCCCGGACCCGGATCAGCTCGGACGTCATGTCGTCCCCGGGGTGCGCGGCCCGGTGGGCCATCAGCGCCGGCAGCACCGTCCCGATCTGCCGCTGCACGGACGCCGCGTGCTCCGGGCTCGGATCGGAGGTGTCCATGATGGCCGCGATGAGCCGGCCGGTGTCATCCCGCAACTCGTCCGGCACGCCCATCAGTTCGCAGATCATCCGCATCGGCAGCGGATGGGCGAACCCTTCCTTGACGTCCACGACCTCGCCGTCGGCGGCCTCCAACGCGGCCAGCAGCTCCGCCGTGATCGCCTCCACCCGGGGCCGCATCGCCTCGGTGCGCCGGTGCGTGAAGCTGGGCGCGACCAGCTTGCGCAGCCGGGTGTGGTCCGGTCCGTACGTGGAGAGCATGTTCACCACGCCGACCCAGCCCAGGATCCAGGCCCAGGACGGTTTCTCGGCGATCTCGGGCCACAGCCGCCAGTGCAGCCGCGGGTCCTTGCTGACCCGTGGGTCGAGGATGAGCTCCTTCAGCGTGTCGTAGCGCGTCGGCGCCCAGGCCGGGATGCCGCCCGGCAGCTGCACGGGCACGATCGGGCCGAGGGCGCGCAGCCGGGCGCTCTCGGCGGCGATGTCGGCACCCAGCGGGTCCAGTGCGATGCGGTCGGTCACGGTCACGGTCGTCCTCCTGGCCGGTCGGGGGAGCGGGGGCTGAAACGGACGGGCAGCGCCGTCAGCGAGCGGTGGAACGGACCTGGTCGCCACGTCAGGCGCTCGCGGGGCAGGACGGGTTCGAGGTCGGGCAGCCACTGGGTGAGCCGTTCGATCGCCTCGGTGGCGATGAGCAGGGTGTGCTGCTTGACCGGGCAGGCGTGCGGGCCCGCCGACCAGGACAGGTGCGAGGCGTCCGACGGGTGGCGCTCCGTGCCGCGCTCCTGCTCGGCGGCCTGGGCGAGCGCGCCGTAGGAGATCACCACCGGCACCGCTGCCCTGATCCACACGCCGTGCAGGGCGACCGGCGTACGCGCGTAATGAATGCCGTAGTTGGCCAGCGGCGTCTCGTGGTGCAAAACCTCCAGCACCGCGTCCGTCACCGGGCGGGCGCCGCTGGTCAGCGTCGAGTAGTAGGACGGGTTGCCGAGGATCCGGGACAGTGCGTTGGACACCAGGTTGGCCGTCGGCTCGTGCCCCGCGCCGAGGGTGAGGAACACCTGCCAGGTGACCTCCTCGGGGGTCAGCCCCGCCGGATGGTCCAGCAGCCAGCTCGGCAGGTCGTCCCCGCGCCGCTCGGTCTTGGCGGCGATCAGCTCCAGCACGTACCCGCCGAACTCGGCCTCGCCCTGCGCCGCCTGGGCGCCGCCCTCGATCAGCTTGCCCAGCGCGGCGTTCAGCCGGTCGCTCGCGCTGTCCGGCAGCCCGAACAGGCTGTTGAACACCAGCGCCATCAGCGGCCGGGTGAACTCGCCCACCAGGTCGGCCTCGCCGCGCGGCCCGATCCGGCTCACCAGCAGGTGCACCGCCCGGTGCACCCGGGCCCGCAGATCGTGCGGCTCCACCAGATCGAAGGCGTCGATCAGCGAGGTGCGGTAGCGCAGGTGGGCGCCGCCGTCGGCGAACAGGGTGTTGGGACGCCAGCGCATCATGCCCAGCACCGGCGAGTCGTCGGGGACGGTCGCCTCCCACGGCCGGGGATCGTGCGAGAACGTCTCCGTGTCGTGCAGCAGGTCCAGCGCCGCCCGCCGGTCGGTGACGACATAGGCCGGGACACCCGGCGCGAGTTCCGCCCAGCCGACCGGGCCGTGAGCGCGCAGGGCCGCGTAGTAGGGGTGGGGATCGCGGGCGAAGCCGTCCTCCCAGAGGCGGACGGGCGCCGCGAGGGAGAAGGCCTGCTCGGCGGGGGAGGGGTGGGTCACCGGGACTCCGGGAGGTGGTGGTCGATCAGGTGCTGTACCAGCGCGAGCAGGGCGTCGACCGCGGAGTCCGACTCCCGCACGTCACACGTCACCATGGGAGTCGTGGGCTCCAGGTCCAGGGCGGCCCTCAGCTGCTCGGGCGTGTGGTGGCGGGGTGCGTCCGGGAAGGTGTTGAAGGCGACCGCGTAGGGCAGACCCGACTCCTCCACCAGCCCCAGCACGCCGAACGAGGCGTCGATCCGACGGGCGTCCACCAGCACGAGCGCGCCGAGCGCCCCGTGGGCGACGTCGTCCCACAGGGCCCGGAAGCGTTCCTGGCCGGGTGTGCCGAACAGATACAGCACGATGCCGCCCGGCAGGCTGATCCGGCCGAAGTCGATGGCGACCGTGGTGGTGGACTTGTCCCGTACCCCGGCGAGATCGTCGACCTGTGCGGATGCCTGCGAGAGCGGCTCCTCCGTGTGCAGCGGCCGGATCTCGGAGACGGAGCGGATCAGGGTCGTCTTTCCCACCCCGAACGGCCCCGTGATCAGGATCTTCACCAAGTCCTGGGCGGTGTCGGGCAGGTGGATGCCCGCACCCCCCGGCTCGGCGTCAACGGTGCTTGAGGTCGCGGAGGCCATCGGCCACTCTCTTCAGCAGATCGGGGTCGAAGCGCCGGGCGGGCGGGATCGGCGCGCGGGCCAGCACCAGGTCACGGTCGAGGAGGTCGGCGGCCAGCACCAGCACCGCGGAGACCGGCAGCCGCAGCAGGGCCGCGGCCTCCACCACCGTCAGGGAGCCGTACTCCAGCTCCTCCAGCAGGGCCGCCTGGGCGGCGGGCAGGTCGGCGGGGGCCGGCTCACCGCTGCCGGTGAGGACCGAAAGCCGCTCCAGATGCGCACGGCTGGGCCGCGCCACCCCGCCGGTCGACAGGTACGCGGGAACCAGGGGACGGCCGCCTCGGCGGCCGGTCATGCCGGCGTGTCGCCGTCGGCACCTCGGGGCCCCGCGGCCATCGCCTTCTCGCCCAGCCGCGCCACCTGCGAGTGCACCCGGTGGGCGAGCAGGTCCAGCCGCACCTCGGGATCGCCGTACGCGGCGACGCAGGTGCCGTGGTCCGTCGGCACGATCAGCACATAGCCGTGGTCCGACTCGATGACGACCTGCCGGATCTCCGCCCGGTCGGTGTCGGCGAACGCCGCCGCCGCGGTACGGCAGGCGCCCTGCACGGTGCTGGTGATGGCCGCGACCCGCTCGGCCGACGGCCGCGACAGCGCGTCGGTGTAGCCGGTGACGAGTCCGTCCCGGGTGAGCAGGGCGGCGGCCACGACGTGCGGCACCTCCAGGACCGGTTCGAGCACCCATGCCGTGTCCCCCGCTGCGCGGCTGGTCATCGAGCCGTTCCCCCTTCGTGGTCGGTGCTGTCGGTGGCCTCGGATACCGCGTCCGCCGTGGTCGCGGCCGGGGCACCCTCAGGTACGGCTGGAACGGCGCCTGCGTTCGACCGTGCGGCGGTACGCGCTGCCGCGGTGCCGGACTGGAGGGCGCCGAGGGCGGCTGCGGACTCCTCCGGACGGCGGGAACGGCGAGGTGGTGCGGGGTCGGCCGAGGTGGTGGAGCGACCGCGGCGACGCCGCTGGGGGAGGCCGCCGCTGTCCCGCGGGCCGTGGTGGCCGAGGACCGGGGCGTCGTCACCGCCCAGGTGCTGCTCCGTGCCGTAGCCGTGATCGTCCGCTGCATCGCCTGTGCCTGTGCCTGTGCTTGCGCCTGTGCCTGCGTCGGTGGGGAGCGGTTCGGCCCTGCGGAGCTCGGCGTCCGGCTCGGAGCCGTCGGACGCGGCGGCCGGGGCGGGGTGGGGCGTGCGCTGCGGGGCGGGCCGCCCGGGGCGGAGCGTGTGGTGCGGGCCGGAGGGGCCCGGGACCGAGCCGTGGGACGCGTTGGAACGGCTCCCCGCGTCCCGCACCGCCTCCCGCCGGGTCGAACGCGGCGCACTGGCCGCCGGGGGCTGCTCCTCCGGGTCGATGCGCGTCAGCAGATGGCTGTCGACCCGCAGCACCGCCCGCACCCCGCCGTACGGCGACGGGGAGGAAAGGTCCACGCTCAGATCGAACTGCCGGGTCAGCCGGCCGACGGCCGCGAGCCCCATGCGCGGCGGATCCCCGAGCTCGGTCAGCAGGATCGGACCCGAACCGGCGACCATCCGCTGGGCCCGGGCCCGCTCGTCCTGCGTCATGCCCAGACCGGCGTCGTCCACGGTGACGCAGACCCCGTGGTGGACCGCCTCGAGATTGACCACGACGTCCGTGTCGGGTGCGGAATGCCGCAGCGCGTTGTCGAGGAGCTCGGCGACGATGATGGCGACCGGCTCGACGGCGTGGGACACCAGCGCCGTACCGGCCGCGAGGTGGTTGTTGACCCGGACGCGGCGGTAGCCCGCGAGCCGGGCCTGACCGCCCGTCACCGCGTCCACGAGATGGGACTCCTCCCGGGCGAGCCCCACCCAGGCCCCGCACACCACCGCGGCGATCTGCGCGCGCCGCAGCGACTGCTCGTTCTCGTGGTCCAGTTCGAACAGGGTCTGCGTCAACCCGGGGTCGTCGTAACGCTGTTGCAGTCCCCGCAGGGCGTCCTGCAGCCGGTACAGTGCCGCCTGGATCTCCCGGGTGGCCCCGCGCATCCCGGCCTGCGCCGCCGCGTCGATCCGGGTGCGCTGCGCGGCCAGTTCGGTGTGCAGTCCCTTCAGCACCTGCTCCAGGGCGCTCCCCAGGGGCGAGCCGGCCAGTTGCGGGTTCAGCGGGCCGGGCTCGCTGACGTGGGAATGTGCGGCCTGCCGGGCCGCGGCGGGCACCCGCCGTGCCGCCAGATGCTCGACCTCGGAGGTGAACGCCCTTGTCGTGCCGTCGAGTCGGGCCCGCAGCGCGGCCGTCTTCGCGCGCTGCGCGGCCAGGTGCCGCCGTGCGCGCAGCAGCCCGCCGCCGAGGGCGAACGCGGACAGTGTGCCGAGAGCGAGGGCGCCGACGGCCAGGTCCGGTACTTCGATCATCGAGTCGATTCCAGGAGGGAGTCGGGCAGGGCTGGATCCGAGGCGCTCAGGCGAGCCACCCGCAGCACAGTACACACCGTCATCGACCGGTCTCGCACGGTGGAGCGCCACTTCGTTCCGAAAGTGATCGCTGTCTGTGGGCTATCGAGGTAACTGTCCGAATTGCCGTACAGGGGGCGGGAGTTGGTGGTGCGTACGGGTCTGACCCGCTGGCCCGGCCACCGTGACGGGCCGGTCACTCCGGGTGGTGGACGCGGGCTGTGTGCCCGGCCGGAGGGCGGGTACTCGTCCGGCGCCTGAAGAGGTCCGCTCCGCGAGAAGGAGGCCCGCATGAGCAGTGGATCGGAGACCGGCGGTGTGACCGGTACGCAGGACAAGGACTACAACCTCATCTGGTACGTCGAGGCGTGCCTGAACAACGCCCTGCGCCTGGAGAGCTACATCCAGGACGCCGAGCGCGCCAAGGACACCGAGGTCGCGGACCTGTTCCGCAAGGCCCAGGCGGACAGCCGCAAGGGTGCCGAACTGGGCAAGGGGCTGCTGCGCGCACGCCTCGACGGAGGCTGAGGCTCACCGGCCCACGAAGGCCCGGACCCCGCGGGGTCCGGGCCTTTTCCGTGTCAGTGCCTCCGTGCCGAAGCCTCCGTGTCAGAGCCGGAAGATCTCGCTGACCCGCTCGGCGAGTTCGTCCTCCGTCGACGTGCCGTCCACGGTGACGGCGGGCAGCCCCAGGCGCGTGGTCTCCGCGCGCAGCCGCTCGGTGAACAGGGCGTCCCGCACGGCGAGGTTGTCCTCCGCCCGCCCGGGATCACCGGTCCGCTGCGTGAACCTTCCCCCGGGGGTGGCGCGGCTCGCGAACGCGACCTGGCGGAAGTCGGGTGTGGGCAGCAGCCAGACCGCGTGTCCGGGCTCGGTGAGCAGCGGCTTCACCAGGTGCGGCAGCAGCCGGAACCCCTCGACGACCACAGGCGTGTCCCGGGGCAGTCGCGCGAGATCCTCCACGATCAGGCCGAAGGCCTCGCCCCGGAACCAGGGGAACGTCTCCAGCATGGTCTCGGGGGACCGGTCGACCCACCGCTCGTCCAGGTCCATGGCCATGAACGCGTGCAGGAACGGCGCCTCGTCGGCGGTGGTCCGGCGCGCGTGATCCGCCATCACGTCGTCCGTCGCGTAGAGACGCCAGCCGTGCCGGTCGGCGAGACGGCGGGCGATCGTGGACTTGCCCGCGCCGCTGCCGCCCCCGATCCAGTAGACGTGCCGCACGCTTCTCCCTCTCCCGTGACCCGGCCCGGTTGTCAGTGGCGCATGCCACGATGCCGGCAGCTCACCATTGCATCCCCCGGCGGACGAGGAGGAGTTGACCGTGCGCAGACCGGTCGAGGGAGAGGTCCACGTGCACTACGGGCAGATCTACGTCGAGAGCGACCCGGACGGCTACGGGCCCGATCTGGCCGAGGCGTTCGCCGGGCAGAGCGCGGGGTTGTGCGGTGCGGCGACAGCGGGAGCCCTCTGGCTGAGCACCGGCCTGCACACCGGCGAGGTCGGCTTCACGGTCGAAGTGCACGACCAGGCTCCGTCGCTGGATGAGTCCTGGGAAGACGTGGTCGAGGTGTCCTTCCGCCCGGTCTCGGGGGACAGCGCGCTCGTGGCGTGGGCGGGGGAGGACTCCTGGGACCTGGGGCTCGACGAGACCGACTACCGGGTGCGTTACTGCGCCATCGGCATGGACCGGGCCGGTGCGGCGGACACCCGCATGGACGATGAGCCGCAACTGGATCGCTACCTCCTGCAGTTCTGGCCGGCCGCGCCCGCGCCGGACCGCGTCCTGAAGGAGACCTCGCGCACCGCCGCCCACTGGCACGGCTACGCCCGTGACCTGCCGCCCCCGCCCACCCCCGCCGAGAGAGCCGAAGCCGAGCGCCGGGACCGCCTCGCGCAGGAGACGGCGGAACGCGAGCGCAGGCTCGCCCGCGAACGGTGGCAGTGGGGCGGACGTCTGCCGAGCGACGCTCTGCGCGCCGTCGGCGGCAATGTCAGCGGGCTGCGCGACTTCGACCCCGACCTCCTGCACGCCCTCGACGCAGCGGGCCCCGCCACCCAGCGCGCGGTGGCCCTGCTGGCAGCCCACCGGGCCTGTGAGGCGGCCGGGCTCACCGCCCTCGACTGGGTCACCGACGCGCTCACGGCCCTGGACGAAGGCCACCCGCTGCCCCCGCCCTTCGACGACGACGACCGCATGTGGCACACCCTCGCCTCCGACCCGGCCTGCCCGGACCGGACCGTCGGCCAGGCGATCCCGCCCGAACGCCCGCCCTTCGCGGACTCGTCTTTGCCCCCGGGCACGGTCGCCCTGTCGCCCGTGGAGGCGGCGACGATGGTGGTGGGCCCGGCGAGTGCCGTCGCAGGGCAGTGGAGCTCGCCGGCCCCCGATTCGGCTGTCGCATCGCGGCCGAGTCCGCCGCCGGCCCCGGAACCCGGCCGGTACGGCCTGCTCGTCAGTTTCGGTCCGCCGGATCCGTCCCTGCCCGTCTCGCAACCGCACGCGGCCCTCCCCGCCGTGACCGGCGCAGCCGAACCCGACCCGCTCCGGGCGGCCGTGGACGCGGTGTACGCGGCCGTCGTCAGCTACGGCGCGGGCTGGCCCGCCCTCCTCGCTGAAATGAGGTCCCTCTGCCGAGAACGGCCCGCCCCGTCCCCCGGCACGTGAGTGACCCCGCACTTCCGGGTACCCGGCCCGTCCCGCCAGGACCGGCCGGGCGGGCCCTCGCGGCTCCGTCCCGGTCGGCCGCCGGCCACGAGCCGAAGGAGCCCACGCATATGACGGACGTTTCCGGCACCGGCCCCGCACCGGGCGACGACCGCGAGGTACTCACCGACCGCCAGGGCCATCCGGTCTACGACAACCAGAACCAGCGCACCGTCGGCGCCCGCGGCCCCGCGACGCTGGAGAACTACCAGTTCCTGGAGAAGATCAGCCACTTCGACCGGGAGCGCATCCCCGAACGCGTCGTGCACGCCCGCGGTGTGACCGCCTACGGCCACTTCGAGGCCTACGGCACCTGGGGCGACGAGCCCATCAGCCGCTACACCCGGGCCAGGCTGTTCCAGGAGCGCGGCAAGCGCACGGACGTCGCCGTCCGCTTCTCCACCGTGATCGGCGGCCGCGACTCCTCCGAGGCCGCCCGAGACCCGCGTGGTTTCGCCGTCAAGTTCTACACCGAGGACGGCAACTGGGACCTGGTCGGCAACAACCTGGGTGTCTTCTTCATCCGCGACGCCATCAAGTTCCCGGACGTCATCCACGCCCTCAAGCCCGACCCGGTGACCTTCGAGCAGCAGCCGAACCGCATCTTCGACTTCATGTCGCAGACGCCCGAGGCGATGCACATGCTGGTCAACCTGTTCAGCCCGCGCGGCATCCCCGCCGACTACCGCCACATGCAGGGCTTCGGCGTCAACACGTACAAGTGGGTGAACCCCGACGGGGACACCAAGCTCGTCAAGTACCACTGGATGCCCAAGCAGGGCGTGCGCAGCATGACCGAGGAGGACGCCGCCAACGTTCAGGCCGACACCCTCGGTCACGCCACCAAGGACCTGTACGAGGCGGTCGCCCGAGGTGAACACCCCGAGTGGGAACTGCTCGTCCAGATGATGGACGACCACGACCACCCGGAGCTCGACTTCGACCCGCTGGACGACACCAAGACCTGGCCGGAGCAGGACTTCCCGCCGAAACCGGTGGGGCGGATGGTGCTGGACCGCATGCCGAAGGACTTCTTCGCCGAGAACGAGCAGATCTCCTTCGGCACCGGCGTCCTCGTCGACGGCCTGGACTTCTCCGACGACAAGATGCTCGTCGGCCGGACCTTCTCCTACAGCGACACCCAGCGCTACCGCGTCGGCCCGAACTACCTGCAACTGCCCGTCAACCAGGCCAAGAACGCGGACGTGCACACCAACCAGCGTGACGGCCAGATGGCCTACCACGTGGACGGCGGGGGAGAGAACCCGCAGGTCAACTACGAGCCGTCCATCACCGGGGGTCTGCGTGAGGCCCGCTACCCGACGCACGACGAACAGGGGCCCGAGATCCAGGGCCGGCTCACCCGCAAGCGCATCCCCCGCACCAACGACTACCTCCAGGCCGGTCAGCGCTACCTGCTGCTGGAGGAGTGGGAACGCGACGACCTGGTGAAGAACTTCATCGGTCAACTGTCCCGGTGCGACCGGGCGATCCAGGAGCGCATGGTCTGGCACTTCCTGCTGGTCGAGAACGACCTCGGCCTGCGGGTCGGCGAAGGACTGGGCATCGGCCCGGAGGACGTGGCAGGACTGCAGCCGCTGGCGAGCCAGGACCTCACGGACGAGGACCGCGAACGCCTGGCCAACCTCGGCAAGAACGAGCCGCGCGACGTCGAGGGCCTCACCATGACCCACTGCGTCCCCGACGAACGGCACGTCGTGACCCGCTGACGAGGATCACCCGGCCAGGGCCGTACGGGCCGCCGCGAGGGCCTGTTCCGCGTACTCCGCTCGCAGCGCATGGTCACACGCTCGTACGTGACGCCGTTCACCGCATCACGGTTCACCAGGCCGAGACC